>NZ_JAOUSE010000075.1:0-11566 GCF_025660415.1 Pallidibacillus thermolactis | reverse complement strand
TGTGCACTTATTCTTTACGTTTAAAATTTTTTTGTTTAACAAACCATGTTAATAACCACTTGTTTTACTGCCAAAGCAGGAACGATAAATTCTAGCTTTTGATATCAAGTAATTTTTTTAGTTTATATTTTTTTATAAACTAAGGAAAAATCATTGTTGAAATATTAATTTTGTAAATGATACCAGTAACATAGCACTAAGTTAATAATAGTAAAGTGATTAATACCATTATTTCATTCTTGGTTATACTTATAACCTTGTATCTTTACTGAGTTTTTGTGCATTTTTGACTATTATTGTAAAATAATAGAAGAGTGATTTTTTTAAGGGGGTAAAGTCTTGGAATTACCAGCAATATCAGTATTTTTTGGTGCAGGTGCAGAAATCGGTTATGGATTACCGTCTGGAGGAAAGTTTGCATTAGAAATTTTTAGAATTTCAAATGAAGAAGATAAAGAATCATTTAGAAGACAAATAAAAGAAATTAATCCGATGTCTCAAATTGCGAGTCAATGGCTCCCAGAAAATTATGCAAGTAAAAGGTTAAATGTTTTTGGTAAGGGTGAATTTGAAGGGCTTATAGCGTCTAGTTTAGAAAATAGAAAAAGTAATATTCTAGAATATCTCAATAATTTCGATATAAAAGTTTCTAAACTTTTAAGTAACTGGAAGGTTAAAGAGACAGTGATTCGTGAGAAGTTTGCAGAGAAAACAGATGAACAATTAGGAGATATGAGATACAATCAAGTAATTAGATTAAATGATAAACTTACTTCTAGTGTACCTTTATTTGAATCTGATTATTTTTCTGCATTTTTACGTTTATTAGAAAAACATCCCAATGATCGACAAATAAAAAGAATAGTACGTGCATTCTTGGAACTATTAATAGGTGCACTAGGTCAAAACCTAGTTTCACAATTAAACGAAGAGTTGTTTACTGCTGCGCCAGATGGATTAAGTGTGTTTGATGATTTATCGGGCATATTCACTTTAAATTATAAGGATGTAGGTCAAACAGGGATGGAAATCGTTATTGATGATTTACCCATTGAAATAGACGAAAACTCAGATGGACTTACTATATTTAGAGAATTGGGGCGTAGCATTTTAGAGGAAATTTATTGTCAAGCGATGGACTATCAGGCATTAATTGATAGTCATTTTAGATATCTATACAATCCCAAGGCACATTGGGCTAAATTTAGTCGAATAGCTATATTCCTTCATACTGTTAGAAGATATATAAAAGATTATGTTACTGTTGATGAAGCAAAATTAATAAATGGGCCTGGTTATTATCATGATTTAATTAATTTAGGCGAGCGTTTTAATTTAAAAGCAATTGGGACAACCAACTACAACAATTTTGTACATCAAGTGATATCTGGCACAGAAATAGAAGAAACACCTATTTTCCATTTAAATGGTGGTGTTAATGAATTCTATGATCCATATAAAAATGAAATTCTATCAAATCCTACTGACGAAGAGAGAGAAGGAAGAATTCTTGTACCTTTTATGTTTACCCAAAGTGGTGTAAAGCCGCTAACTTCTGTTAGTATGTCTCGGAAATATGTAGATCTTTATGATTATTTTAAAGAGTCGGATGTAGTTTGTGTAATTGGTTATGGATTTAATGGAGATGATGGTCATATTAATGGAATGTTTAGAAGTTTGGTCGAAACAGAAAATAAAAGATTGCACATATTTCATTTCCAAACTGATAATCGAACAAAACATCAATTACTAAGGTATTACCAAGAAAGATTACGTTTGAATTCTTATTCAAATATCAAGATTCACTTAGTAGACGAGAATCGTATTTGTGATGGTGTTATTTGGTACGAGAGATTAATTGATGAATTAGTACCGACTACATAATATTTTATTTTAAATGTTTTTGAGTCTACAATTTTTGATGGTTTTAATAATTAAATCATTTAGGTTTTTACTGTATTAACTTATTTAAACAATAAGTCATCCGAGTATTATTTGTAGGAATGTCCCCCCTCATTAGAGGGGGAATAAAATCATTCATTATCTACATTAGTAATAACTGATCCAAGATAAATCAACGTTACATCATCCCGCCCATGCCCCATTTGTTCTGCCACCATTTTACGGGATGTTTGTGGAGAAAAACCTTTTCTAATAAAATCTTGGTATCTTTCTCTGGCAAATGCATGGCGTAGGCCGTGGAATGTTAATTTGGAACGGTAAGTTGTATCATTTAATTGATTATGCCAATTATCAACCTGCTCTGCAAACTTAGATCGATTGTTAATAATCCAATTTTGAATACTCTTTTTTGCTTGTTGATGGTTGCGACCGTGATAAACAAAGAACCGTTCTGAAATAGCTTCTTTTAGGATGCTTGAAATTATCAATCTAGCTTTCTGATTAAGTGGGATATCTCGTAATATCCCATTTTTCGTATTTTTTAAAGACAAGAAGTCATGATGTAAGGCTTCTTTAAGCTGAGTTTTAGTTAAAGCGGTGCATTCTTCTAAACGAACACCGCAATACCTAGCAAGCTTTAGGGCCCATACAACATCGTTTCTATTCATTGATAAAGCAAGGTTTATAGCAGCATGGTACTCATTTTCGGACCAAGCACGCTCTATTACTTTTTTTGTTCTTTTTGCCACACCTAATAGATCATTCCCAACTGTCAGCTTATACCTCGTTTTAGGGGTGAGCTTATGAAGTTTCCTTATTGCAGATAGGTCAGTCTTCAGTGTTGTAATATCTACGTTTGCTGCGACAGATTCTTCAATAAAACTGATGAGATGCTTATCTTGAATATTTCTGAAGTTCTTTGGTCGGTAATGTATGGCAAGGTGCTTACAAAAAGCCCTTAAACCATTCCTATATCGCTCTATTCCGCGAAAGCCTTGTTGATGATTCGTATAATTAAAAATGGCTATCACTTGATTCCAAAGATTATTAAAAATCGCTTGTTGTTTCGTATTCAGTTCCCAATTTCGTTTGTGTGACATATTTTAGTTTTCCTCCTTTTCATTTTCCGTCAATATTGCTGTTAATAGATTTATATAATTTTGTGCATCGTTTTTACTCTTGTCATTAAGGTGATCAAGTAAAGTTCTTATATCTGATAAATATTTTTTGTTTTGCTTTTGAACTTTCTTTTTTAAATAATTCCATGATGATTTATATAGTTCTTGGGAATTCTCTATATTTTTAACGTCATTCTCACAAATTTTAGTGAGGTTTCGTAGTTTTTGATAGTACCTCATCTGTGTTTCTGCATCTTTTGTTGCCAGTTCATATCCGGCTCCAAATGTTAACGTTTTATCTACTAGTAAATCCTTAAATTCATCAATTAAGTTATATAATTTTTTTAACCGTTCAAATTTTGATTTTTTTATCCCCATTGAAATTGCTCCTTCACGTACTGTCTCAATTTGGGACAACTGGTAAGCTTGTTCAATTAACTTTAAGATGTTTTTTTCCATACCACGTCTTAATGAATTATCGGAAATCATTAATTCTAGTATTTCGGTTTGGCTACCATGAACGATTTTACATGGTACCTTAGAATATCTAAGTTCCTTTGCAATATTCCAACGATTATGACCGCATATTATGGTAAAATCTTCAGTTAATAATAATGGCTGTAAAATCCCATGTAACCTAATGTTCTCTTTCAAATCGATGTATAATTCGTCGTTAAGCTTTGAAAATAGTAAAGAGTTGTGCTTGTGTTCCCTAATTTCATTCACGTTTATTTCTAAAATTTCTGTATGAATATTCATTTTATTAGCCTCCAAAAAATATTTTTTAAAAAAGTGCATACTTTACCCATTGACAAAATGACTGATTTCAGGTCTAATTCATGTCAAATCTTGTTTAAAGCCATTTGAATATAAGTAATCTTTAAAATCTATCTCAGTCTATTTATTTGTTAGTGATTAAGTACGAATGTCGAAACCTACAATCGCAGGTGGATGATTTTTTCTTCCATCGACATAGCAATTTCCTGTATTAAACAGGTAACATAAGTTGTTGTTGCTAAGTGCAATTTGTATCGTTTAGTGCACCACTCAATAAAACGATCCGGATATTTTTAAACCGCCTCAGGAAGCGATCGGCTCTTGAATTTAAATGGCTGCCTGCAATTCCATTAACCTTACAATCCGTCCATCTACTTAAGGTCTTCATAGATTCTGGATACGATGTACAACAAAGAGGATGACCGATTTTTGCCATCCTCCACATTCCCAAGTAATTCAGTTATTAGTAAAACTCCTACATTTTTAAACAAAAAAGGTCTGTATAAGGACATAGGTAAACAAACTCTAGTAGTTGAGTTGTTACACTAGTCTTATACAGACCTCATTGGCTGATTATCGACTTTTAAGAATGGTTCTTACGATCATGTATTTACATTTTTCAAACATACTAAGCTAAGGTATAGTTAGCCTTAGTTTCCAGACGCGAACAAATTATTTGTTCCTAGTTTTACCGCATTTGCAGCAACGATAATTTCTATCTCGTGATAGAAAAAAAGAAAAAGATTAAATAAAAGATAATATATATATTATAATTAGAATCATATTTATATGTAATGGTAATTTATGGACATGTTGAAAAATAGAACATATATGAAATAATAAAAACCACCTGGATAACAAATTGGAACGGATTTAGTTCTCGGTAGCTATTAGTTAATTGGAAAATGTAAAAATAATAGAATGAGGGGGAAATTATGGAGGAGATTTCACGTAATATTGGCACTGTACATGACCTTGATGAGTTTGCTCTTATTGCGGAACTAGAAGATTATTATTATAAGCAAAAAAATCGGGAAGTTGAAATTGAGCTTCTGCAAGGTAAAAATACAACAGAAGGTTTATTGAACATAAAAATTGTTGGTAAAAATGGTCAGGAGACTATTCTAGATGCTGATGAATCCTTACAGCTTATTGAACGTGTAACTTCAATCAAGGTAGATGAGGTATATGTTAATTTTGCAGGACACATTGTATATTTAATAGATTTAAAGTAATCCCTCATAAGGACAATAATAAATCCTATATGAGGGATTCTCTATTAATTAAACGAATTATTTAGAATAGAATACTATATCTCCTTTTACATTATGGTAAGTTTCAAAGTATTGATTTATCGCATTTAACAAATCGTTTTTGAACTTTTCATCCACATCATGGAGCTTAAAGAGATAGCTAATACTTTCAATTAGCTCATCTTTGACTAAGTTTCTATCAACCAAATGCTCCACCTCCTCAAGTAATTTTGGATTTTCCTCCTCAATGATTGTTAAAAGATGATAAAATACTACATTTTTACTTTCTTCACTAAGATGATCTTTAAATTTCCAGTATGGCCCCTTTGAATATTTGTTTTTCATCATAATCCCCGCCTTTGTTTGTATTTTCGATTCGTTGGTCATTTTCTCACCTCTTTCGTTGTTATTTAGAGTCAATCAACTCTATGTAACAAGATTAAACGAGGGATGAGAATCAGTCGAATTAGGGAGGGGGTAGCAATATGGAAATGAATCAAAGATGACTTTTGAATACTTATAAAATCATGATGTATGGACTTTTGTATTAAGAAGACAATCAAACCAAGTCTTCTTTGTCATATTTTTTAATGTGTACTTTAATTTTGCATTACAACTTTGTATTTAATCTTTCTATGAGATTCTCAATATAAATTGGTATAATAGAACTATATACAAATAACAAACGCTAAGGAGATAGAGATAAATGGCTACAATTGGTTTTGAGGAAAAGTTATGGTCAGCTGCTGATAAGTTACGAAGCAATATGGATGCAGCGGAATACAAACATGTTGTTTTAGGACTTATCTTTCTAAAATATGTATCGGATACGTTCCAAGAAAAATGGAATGAATTAATGGAAATCGATCCGGATTTTGCCGAAGATCGGGATGCTTATTATGCGGAAGGTGTATTCTGGGTTCCGGAAGAGGCGCGTTGGAACTATATTGCAGAGCGTTCAAAACAACCTGAAATTGGCCAGATTATTGATAACGCATTAGACTTAATTGAAAAAGAAAACCCGACACTAAAAGGTGTGCTTCCTAAAAATTATTCCCGTCCTGAATTAGATAAACGAATCCTTGGTGAAATTATTGATTTATTTTCAAATATAGATGTAGGTGGTAATGGTGCGCGTGAAAAAGATGTATTAGGTCGGGTATATGAATACTTTCTTGGAAAATTTGCGGAAAGTGAAGGAAAAGGTGGCGGAGAATTCTATACGCCAAAAAGTGTTGTTACGTTAATGGTTGAAATGATCCAACCGTTTAAAGGATATGTTTATGACCCATGTTGTGGTAGCGGCGGGATGTTTGTTCAGTCATTAAAATTCGTTGAAGAACATTCGGGAAACCGCTTAGATGTTTCCGTTTATGGACAAGAATCGAACCCGACAACATGGAAACTGGCAAAAATGAACTTGGCTATTCGTGGCATTGAAAGTAATTTAGGTCCGAAAAATGCGGACACCTTCCACGAAGATTTACACCCAACATTAAAAGCGGACTATATTTTAGCGAATCCGCCTTTTAACGCAAGTGATTGGGGTCAACCAAGACTTGTCGATGATCCACGTTGGAAATTTGGTACTCCACCGGCAGGAAATGCCAACTATGCATGGCTTTCACATATGCTTGATAAGTTAGGTCAGAATGGAAAAGCTGCAGTAGTTCTGGCTAACGGATCTTTGTCATCAAACACATCTAATGAAGGAGAAATTAGAAAAAATATATTAAATGCCGATTTTGTCGATACTATTGTCGCATTGCCTGATAAATTATTCTATACAACGGGAATTCCAGTTTGTATCTGGATTTTAAATCGTAATAAGAAAAATAAAGGTAAGACTCTCTTTATTGATGGTCGGAAACTCGGCAAATTGGTAAACCGCCGCTTAAGAGAACTAACAACAGACGAGATTCGAAAAATCGCAGACACTTATCTTAACTGGCAAAATGGTGAAAACTACGAAGATATTCAAGGATTCTGCAAATCAGCAAGTATTGATGAAATCCGCGAACATGATTATATCTTAACACCGGGCCGTTATGTCGGTATCGAAGAAGATGAAGATGACAGTGAACCATTTGAAGAAAAAATGGAACGTCTGACATCCACCCTTGCTGAGCAATTTAGAAAGTCTCGGGAGTTGGAAGAGGAAATTCGAAAACAGCTTGGGGGGGATAGGATTTGAGTTGTAGTATCTGGAAAGAATATAAACTTTCTGATTTAATGACTATTATTGGTGGAGGCACTCCAAAAACAGGTGTTCCGGAATATTGGGGTGGAGATATTCCTTGGTTATCTGTAAAAGATTTTGCAGGGGATAAGAGATATGTATCTGAGACAGAAAAGACAATTACTAAAAAAGGATTGGAAAATAGTTCTACTAAAATATTAAATAAGGGCGATATAATTATCTCTGCGAGAGGGACTATAGGCGAAGTAGCACAGTTACAAAAGGATATGGCCTTTAATCAATCTTGTTATGGGTTAAAAGCAAATGAAAAAACTACAAATGACTTTTTGTATTATTTAATGAAATTTGTTGTCAGAGAGTTAAAAAATAAAAGTCATGGGTCTGTGTTTGATACCATTACAAGAAAAACTTTTGAGAATGTTAGTGTAAAATTACCTCCCTTGGATACACAAGATCGAATTACTAAATTATTATCATCTTTGGATAATAAAATTCAACTTAATAACGAGACTAACCAAACTTTAGAACAAATCGCCCAAGCCATTTTTAAACATTGGTTTGTCGAGTTCGAGTTTCCAAATGAAAAGGGAGAACCATATAAATCAAGTGGCGGGAAGTTTGTTGACAGTGAATTAGGGACGATTCCAGAAGGATGGGGAGTAAAATCTTTAGATCAAATCGCACATTATAAAAATGGCCTAGCCATGCAAAAATACCGTCCTTTAGATGGAGAAGAGTCATTGCCTGTTTTAAAAATAAAAGAATTGAATCAAGGATTTACTGATGAAAATAGTGATCGTTGTAGTTGTAAAATAGATGAAGAAGTAAAAGTTTATGACGGTGATATTATTTTCTCATGGTCAGGAACATTACTTGTAAAAATATGGATGGGTGGAAATGCGGGATTAAATCAACATTTATTTAAAGTAACATCTGAAATTTATCCTAAATGGTTCTATTATTACTGGACGATGTTTTATTTAGACAGATTTATTAGAATAGCAGCAGATAGAGCAACAACAATGGGTCATATAAAAAGGTCACATTTAAAAGAATCTCTTGTCGCAGTTCCTCCAATAGAATTAATTAATGAATTCAATAATTTATTTGATCCTATTATTGAAAAGATTGTGAATACCGGTATTGAGTCAAGATATTTAGGAGAATTACGAGACACTCTCCTCCCCAAACTCATGTCCGGGGAGATCTGTGTTCCAGAAGCTGAAGAGGTGGTGGAGTCATGTTTACAGAAGAGCAATTAGAAAATACGGTGATCGAATATTTTCAAGAGCTTGGGTATCATTATCTCCCTGCCCATCGGCTTCAGAGGGATGAGCGGGAGGTCCTGCTTTTGGACCGATTGGAACAAGCGATAACCAAACTGAATCCGGATATTTCAAACGATGTTCTTCAACAAGTAATGCTTAAACTGCGCCATTTCGATACGAATGATGTGTTTACGAATAATAAAGTTTTCCATCAATATTTAACGGAAAATGTGGAAATTGCCGAGTTCATTGAAGGAGAAACGGTGTATCATCGCATTCGTCTCATTGATTGGGAGCTCCCGGAAAATAATGATTTCCTTTTAGTCAATCAATTAGAAGTGGTTGAACGGGATACAAAGAAAATCCCCGATCTCGTTTTATTTGTGAATGGTATGCCCCTTGTTGTGATGGAACTTAAAAGTACATCCCGGGAAGAAGTAAATATTGAAGATGCCTATAAACAGTTAAAGAATTACATGAACGTCCATATTCCGTCTCTTTTTTTCTACAATGCATTTCTTATAATTACGGATGGTGTCAAGGCGAAAGCCGGCACCATCACAGCACCTTTTGATCGCTTTTCGGCGTGGAAGAAAATTGATATCCATGATGAAGTCATTGAAAATCGTGAACTTGATACGCTAATGTACGGGTCGTTCAATCAGGGACGAATGTTGGACTTGATTCGTAATTTTACTGTATTTACAAATGAAGCAAAAATTATGGCAGCTTATCACCAATATTACGGGATGAAAAAAGCTCTTGACTCCACCATTCGTGCAGTGGCAACCGATGGCCGGGCCGGTGTTATTTGGCATACGCAAGGTAGCGGAAAAAGTTATTCAATGGTTTTCTTGACCGGAAATTTGATTAAGAGTCCAATTTTAAAAAATCCAACTATCGTTGTCATTACAGATCGGAATGACTTAGATGGTCAATTGTTTGGTACGTTCAGTGGTGCGAGTGAATTTTTACGGCAAACCCCTTTACAAGCCGAGAGCCGAAGCCATATTAAAGAGCTACTAGAAAATCGAAAAACGGGCGGGATAATTTTTTCAACGATCCAAAAGTTTGAAGAAGAGACAGGTCTGTTATCGGACCGGAAAAATATTATCGTCATGGTGGATGAAGCCCATCGTTCACAATACGGTGTAGATGCAAAGTATGACCTTGAAACTGGAGAGCAAAAATATGGGTATGCCAAATATTTACGGGGATCCCTACCAAATGCTACATTTATTGCATTTACAGGTACACCGATTGAGACAACAGATAAATCAACTACTGGCCTTTTTGGCGATATTATCGATGTCTATGATATGACACAAGCGGTTCAAGATGGTGCGACTGTTAAAATTTATTATGAGTCACGGATTGCAAAAGTAAAACTCGATGAAGAGAAGATGAATGAAATTGACCGTGAATATTGGAATATGCAAGTCAATGAAGGAGTCGAATCTTACACGGTTGAAGAAAGTCAAAAACGTTTGAGCCGGATGGAACAAATAATTGGTGATACAGACCGAATCCGTCAAATTGTTGCGGATATTATCGAACATTATGAAGACCGAAAAAATCTCGTTGCCGGAAAAGCAATGATTGTTGCCTATTCACGAAAGACTGCTTATAAGATGTATCAAGAGATAATGCGGCAACGTCCGGACTGGGAAGATAAAGTGAAAATTGTAATGACTGAAAATAATCAAGACCCAGAAGAATTAGCAAAATTAGTTGGAAATAAACAGACACGAAAAGAACGGGAAAAAGAATTTAAAGATGTGAATAGTCCGTTTAAAATTGTCATTGTAGTTGATATGTGGCTAACAGGTTTTGATGTCCCTGCTCTTGATACGATGTATATAGATAAACCAATGAAAGCTCACAATTTAATGCAAGCGATTGCGAGAGTAAATCGAGTTTATCCAGGTAAAACAGGTGGACTTATTGTTGACTATATTGGTTTAAAACGAAACTTAATGGAAGCTTTAAAAACCTATACAAAACGTGACCAAGACAATGTCCAAGAAAACGAAGAAGCACGAATTTTAGCTTTAAATATATTAGAAGTTCTTAGAAATATGTTCCATAAATTTGACTATAGTGGATTTTTTGGAAATAGTGATAAAAAACGTTATGATACGATTCGTAACGGTGCTGAATTTGCCCAAGCAACAGAAAAAAGAAAGACTTTGTTTATGCACGAGACTAAAAGATTAAAAGATGTCTATAAAATTTGTACAGGACTTTTAACCCAAGATCAAAAAGATGAAATTTCCTATTTTATCGCTATTCGTTCTTTTATTATGAAGACAACGAAAACTGGTACGCCTGATTTAAAAGAAATCAATGAACGGATTTCTAAAATGTTGGAAGAAGCAGTATTGAGTGATGAGGTTTTAGTTTTAACTGAAGCAACATCATCGGAGAGTTTTGATCTTTTGAATGAAGAAAATATTGCGAAATTACAAGCAATGCCACAAAAAAATATCGCAACTAGTATCTTAATGCGTGTTATGAAACAAAAGTTAAGTAGTGTTAAGAAGACGAACTTAGCAGTGAGCAGAAGTTTTTCTGAACGCTTTGAAAAAATTGTTGAACAATATCATAATCGAACCGATGATATGGATGTATTAGAAGTATTCGAGGAGTTAATTAAGTTCAAAAATGAATTGGAAGAAGCAATTGAACAAGGAAAACACCTCGGCTTATCATATGAAGAAAAGGCATTTTTTGATGTCCTCGGTGCTGATCCAGAGATTAAAAAATTAATGGAAGATAAAAAGCTAATCGCGATTGCCAAAGATTTAGTAGAAACAGTTAGAAAACATCGTACACATGATTGGGATAAAAAAGTACAGGCCCAAGCAAGAATGCGATTATACATTAAGAAGGTTCTCAGGAAACATGGGTATCCGCCAACCAAAGAACCAAAAGCAGTAGAAGATGTATTGGAACAAGCAAAACTTCAAGCTGCTGGGATGTAGAAACTTTGGGTAGTGCTTAAAAAGTGCTACCTTATTGTTTTAATAAAAGTATTTTTCACTTTCC
>NZ_JAOUSE010000074.1:0-11671 GCF_025660415.1 Pallidibacillus thermolactis | reverse complement strand
CTTTCTGTTGAATGTTGTCTCCTCAACTTCATTCTACAAAAAAGGACGATTTTTTTGTACCATTAAATAGCAAAAGGGCTAGACCGAAGGTCAATTAAAAATTGACTTTTCGGACAGCCCCGTAATAGTTTTATCCTTTGTTTGAAACATCGTTAAATATACCAACATAATATTGAATGTCACCAGTATTGTTTCGTATGGCACTGATTGTTAGTAGTTCTTGGTAGATTTGCCCATCTTTCCGTTTATTCCATATTTCTCCTTGCCAATGTCCCTTAGTTTTAATATTTTTCCACATCATTTTATAAAAGTTTGCATCATGTTTACCCGAACTTAAGATGCTTGGATTTTTTCCTACAACTTCTTCCTTTACATATCCCGTAATTTTTTCAAAAGCTGGATTTACGTCAATAATTTTTCCGTCTGTATCGGTTACCATTACTCCTTCTGCAGTCCCTTTTATGATTAGCTCACTAATAAAAAGCTTATCCTGATAGTACATGAAAATAACAATGACAAAACTGACTAAAGCAAATTCTGACATGAGCATAAAGGCAATCGCATATTGTCCTGTCATATTGTTGACTGTTGTAAGTAGCAATGGTGGGAAGAAACCTCCTAGTCCGCCCATGGCTGATATAATCCCATTGACGATACCAGCTTGTTTGGAAAAGTAAAGGGGGACAAGCTTAAAAATGGTCCCATTTCCAATACCTGCTGTTACGGCTACCGTTAAGGCACCGACCGTGTACCAACCAATGTTTGGTGAAAATGAAAGTAATATTCCAGATAATGTAATACCAATAAATACAAACAACAAAATGATAAAGGCGTTAAATTTATCCGCTAAATATCCACCAATTGGGCGTAATAATGTGGCAATGATAATGAAAATAGCTGTACGAATACCAGCATCAATGGGAGTAAGTTCAAAGTAACTGACGAGGAAACTTGGTAAAAAGACCGTAAAGGCTACAAAAGCCCCGAAGGTGATGAAATAAAATAAGCTTAAAATCCATAAGGTAGCATTTTTATAAACGCTTTTAATTTCTAACAACATGGACTTTTTCTTTTTCGATTCTTTTCGATCACCAAGAATAAAAATGAATATACTGAAAACGATTATTAAAATTAAATAGAGGCGAACAGTATTCTGCCATCCAATTGCTTCTGCAAACATCGGAGCACTGAAAGTTGTAAAAGCAGTTCCGATATTACCTACACCATAGATGCCGTTTACTAAGCCATGCTTTTCCTTTGGAAAATATTTTGGTAAAGATGTAACACCAATAGAAAATGTTGCCCCGCCAATACCTAATACAAGCCCTCCAATAACTAGATCTGTAAAAGAATTCGCTATGCTAATGAAAAAAATAGGGAATAACAAAATGATAAAACTTATGAGGAAAATGGCTCTTGCACCATATCGATCTGTATAAAAACCAATGGGTACTCTTAATAGTGAACCTAATATGACAGGAATAGCTGTAACGATAGAAGCTTGCCCAGGTGTTAGTAGAATATCTTTTTGTATGTAGGGCATTAGAGAAGAGATAAGCACCCATACCATAAAACCGACGATTAAGCTCGTTGTTTGTAATGAGAGTTGAATTCCTGGTTTTTTCATTATTTATCATACCTTTATTTTCGTTTTTTTTTAAATCAACTAACCATATCAAATGTATAGCGATCAATTCATAGAGCTTAACTATTGTATTCAAGTTGATCTTATTATTTGTATTGAAAAGGATATTTAAACATTGAACCAGGAGTTGATTAGCATGTTAACATATTCGTTGCTACCAATACATAATTATGAAATAAGCATTTGGTAAATGATAGTGTATTTTTTAAGAGAAATAGATGACAGTTTTACATTGTGATGTAGTTAACAACTTTTTATTAAAAAAAACAGTAATATAAATATAACAAAAGAACGATTAACGATTAAGGAGAACGAACCGATGATTACTGATAAATTTGGAAGACCAATGCACGATCTTCGTATTTCAGTTACCGACCGTTGCAATTTTCGTTGCCGGTATTGTATGCCGAAGGAAATCTTTGGGCGGGATTTTGCCTTTATGCCGAAGGAACAATTATTATCCTTTGAGGAAATTGAGCGTCTAGCACGAATTTTCATCAGCCAAGGTGTAAAAAAAATACGTCTTACGGGTGGAGAACCTTTACTTCGGAAAGATTTACATTTATTAATTAATCGGCTTGTTCACATCGATGGTTTAGAAGATATTGGTTTAACTACGAATGGTGTTCTATTAGAAAAACAGGCACAAAAATTAAAAGATGCTGGATTGAAACGAGTAAATGTAAGTTTAGATGCTTTGAAAGATGAGATATTTAAATCAATTAATGATAGCGGTGTGAGTACGAAGCATATATTGAAGGCAATTCATAAGGCAAAAGAAATCGGCTTAGAAGTAAAGGTCAATATGGTCGTAAAAAAGGGGATGAATGAGCAAGAAGTCATTCCAATGGCCCGTTATTTTAAAGAACATGAGATTCCATTACGGTATATCGAATTTATGGATGTTGGTGAGACAAATGGTTGGGATATGAAAAAGGTGGTTACAAAAAAGGAAATATTCCATACGCTTTTGAACCATTTTGAATTAGAACCCATTGATCCTTCGTATATTGGTGAAGTAGCAAAACGATACCGATATAAAGGAACAAAGGCAGAAGTTGGTTTTATTACTTCTGTATCTGAGTCTTTTTGTTCAACGTGTACACGGGCAAGACTTTCTGCTGATGGAAAAATATTTACTTGTTTGTTTGCCTCCGGTGGTTTTGATATGAAACAAATGTTACGCAGTGGTAAAAGTGATGAAGAGATTTTAGAAGTAATACAAAAAATATGGGGAAATCGTACGGATCGTTATTCGGATGAAAGAACAGTTCAAACAGCAAAAAACAGAAAGAAGATAGAGATGTCTTATATCGGAGGATGATTGTATTGACGGATCGTTATTCTCGGCAAATAATGTTTAAACATATTGGAGAAATGGGGCAAGAAAAAATTGGTCAAAAACATGTTCTCATCATCGGGTGTGGCGCATTAGGTTCAGCGAATGCAGAAAACTTAGTTCGTGCTGGCATTGGTAAGTTAACGATCATCGATCGCGACTATGTAGAAATCACCAACTTGCAAAGGCAAAATTTATTTACGGAAAAAGACTGTGATGAACAGTTACCGAAAGTGATTGCTGCTAAAAAACGACTCGAGGAGATTAATTCATCGGTTTGTATTGTCCCTCACGTTTTAGATGCGAACTTTGAAACTTTGTGTCCGATTATTGAACGAAGTTCGATTGATTTAATTATCGATGCAACGGATAACTTTGATACACGTTTTCTTATTAATGATATTAGTCTCAAATATAATATTCCATGGATTATGGGGTCCTGTGTGGGAAGTATGGGGATGAGTTTTACCATTTTACCGGGACAAACCCCTTGTTTACAATGTCTACTTGATTCTCTCCCAGTATCAGGTGCGACATGTGATTCTGTAGGAATTGTTTCTCCAGCTGTTCAAATGGTTACTGCTTTCCAAAGTACAGAAGCATTAAAAATTTTAGTAGAAGATTACTATTCACTACGAACAACACTAGTAACATTTGATCTTTGGAGTAATTATTTTCAAACGATTCGTGTAGAACGAGCGAAGAAAGAACATTGCCCTACCTGTGGGAAACAGCCGTCATATCCTTATTTACAATATGACAGTCAAACGAAAACCGAATTGTTATGTGGTAGAAATACAGTACAAATTCGGACAGGCAAAAAAATTCCAATCGATCGATTAGCAAAGCGACTGAAAAAGGTTGGACAGCTGAGGGTAAATCCATATTTACTTTCTATTGATTATCAGTCATATCGAGCAGTTATTTTCCGAGATGGTAGAGTCCTAATACACGGTACAAATTCTAAAGAGATTGCGAAAAAAATATATCATCAATTAATCGGATAGGAGGAGAGGAAATGATAGAAAAACGAAAACCGATAAAGGTAGAACAAGCGTTAAAACGTGTCTTTGACTATGCAAGATATGGTTCCATTGAATATGTATCAATTGAAGACAGTTATGGACGTTATCTTGGTGAAGATTTAGTTGCTACCCACGATGTCCCGTTTTTTAATCGTTCACCTTATGATGGTTATGCAATTAGAGCTTGTGATACCGTTAATGCTTCAAGAGATCATCCAATTGAGTTTAAGGTAATCGGTGAAATTGGGGCTGGAAGTGTATTCGATGGTGTGGTTGGTGAACATGAAGCGGTACGAATTATGACTGGTGCCCAAATACCGGATGGAGCGGATTGCGTAATAATGTTGGAGTTAGTTACGGAAATTGGACAGCATATGATTGAAATTAAACGGAAAGTAAAGCAAGGTGAAAATATTTCTTTTATTGGTGAGGATACGAAAAAAGGGACTGTACTTGCACCGAAAGGGACGTATGTAAATCCTGGGGACGTCGCACTATTAGCTACTTTTGGCTATAAACAAGTCCCTGTAAGTTCCAAACCAAAAATCGGAATTATTGCAACTGGTAGTGAATTATTAGATGTTGATCAACCCCTTGAACCCGGAAAAATTCGTAACAGTAACACGTATATGATCATGGCGCAAGTTAAACGTGCTGGGGGTGAACCGATTTACTTCGGACAATTTGAGGACGATTTTCAAACTTGTTTTGAACAGGTGAAAAATACGTTAGAACAAGTCGATTTCTTAATTACTACAGGCGGTGTTTCTGTCGGAGATTATGATTACTTACCAGAGATATATGAAAAGCTTGGCGCCGACGTTTTATTTAATAAAATTGCCATGCGACCAGGTAGTGTTACGACTGTAGCGGTAAAAGACGAAAAATTATTATTTGGTTTATCTGGAAATCCTTCTGCTTGTTATGTTGGATGTGAATTATTTGTGAAACCGATTATTCGTAAATTTTTACATAATCGTAATCCGGTATTAAAACGGGCACAAGCTGTTCTCGGACAAGATTTTCCAAAAGCAAATCCGTTTGACCGGTTTGTAAGAAGCTATTTAAACTTTGATGGAAGTCAATTATATGTTTATCCAGTTGGACTTGATAAATCAAATATTGTGTCTTCTTTAGCAGGTGCCAATGTATTACTAGTTTTACCTGGTGGAACGAGAGGATTTAAGAAGGGTATGAAAGTTGATGTGCTTCTTTTGGAAGATCAAGAAGGAGCCCCATTGGATACATTTTTAGCTGGATTTAAAAACTTAAATCGAGGCGATTCCGATGAAGTTATTTGAAATTGTTGACACGCCGATACAAGTTGACCAAGTAATTAAAAAGGTGGAAAGTAGAAAGGCTGGGGCCATCACAACGTTTATCGGAGTAGTTCGGGAATGGACAAAGGGCAAACGAACTCTCTATCTTGAATATGATGCATATATTCCGATGGCTGAAAAGATGCTAGCAAAAATTGGAGACGAAATTCAAACAAAATGGCCCAATACAATCGTTGCTATTAGTCATCGAGTAGGTCGACTGGATATATCTGATATTGCGGTTGTCATTGCTGTATCATCACCACATCGGAAAGCAGCCTATGAAGCGAATGAATATGCAATTGAGCGAATAAAGCAGATGGTGCCAATCTGGAAAAAAGAGCATTGGGAAAATGGAGAAGCATGGATTGGTGATCAATTAGAAAAAGTACCATATCCAGATGGAAAACCAAATATAGAAGTAGGTGATATGAAATGATAAAAATTTTACTGTTTGCCCAGCTTCAAGAAGAAATAGGACAAAAACATATCGAAATTGAAGTGAAGGAAATTACGGTCCAACAGTTGAAAGAAATGTTAAAAGTAAAATTTAAATTTGCGAACTTAGACAATGTAATGGTCGCCATAAATGAGGAATATGCGATGGATCAAGACGTTATACAATCTGGCGATACAGTTGCTTTTATTCCACCAGTCAGTGGCGGATAAGAAAGTGGTGAATATTGGTGAAAATATTCCAAATTGTCGGTTACAAAAATAGTGGAAAGACAACGTTAACAAGTCAATTTATAAAAGAACTTTCGAAGCGAAATTTGCGCGTTGCATCTTTAAAACATCATGGTCATGGTGGGCTACCTTTAGGCATACAGAATACAGACAGTGAAAAGCATCGACAAGCTGGCTCGGTTATTTCTGGAGTTTTTGGAGAACATATGCTTCAATTATCGTCCGATGACTGGCAGCTAGCACAAATAATTAAAATTTATGAAATAATGCATATTGATGTGTTAATTTTGGAAGGATTTAAACATGAAGATTTTCCGAAAATTGTTTTAATTACAGAAGAAAAAGATCTACCATTGCTCAAACAGTTATCTAATGTTCAGGCGGTATTAACGACTTTATCCCAAAACATTGATGGAATAGATGCAGTGATATTCCATAGAAACAATACCACTGAGCTTATTCAGTGGTATTGTAACTTGCTAGGTTATTAAAAGAGAATTTTTAATTGATTAATCCATATTGCAAATTTCAATCGGGCAATTTTCACATTGATTTTCTCTTTTTAAATAATCTAGGTCTTTAATTAAAATCTTTTTAGTAGAATCCACCGATAGGACGCCTTTTTGTTTAAGTTCGTTTAGAAGTCGGTTTACATATTCTCGGGTTGCACCACAAAAACGTGCAATTTCTTGATTTGTTAATTGTAAATCAATTAAAATTCCATCATTTTGTTTAACACCATAACTATTGCATAGTCGAATTAGAGTGGAGTATAATGCTCCTCTTTTACCATTTAATAATAAATCGCGCATTTTAGTTTGAAGTCTGCGCATATGATTATTAATCCATTTCATCATTTCAATTGCAAGATTTTGATTACACATTAATTCTTTTTGTAATTTCTTTATATTGATTACTAATACTTCACCAGATTCCATGACATAGGCATTAAGTAAATATTTTGGATCATCTGTATAAAGTGTCAGCTCACCTATAATATCATCGGTTGTACAAATTCGTAGTACCATTTCTTCTCCTTCTGAAGAATTCATAATAATTTGTACGATGCCTGATTTTATAAGATAAATCTCTTTCGCATCTTGTCCATGATAAAAAAGGAAGGAATCTTTATAAATCTTTTTTTTCGTCGCCATCGATTCTAATAAGCTCCTAAGTTCATCTGAAAGTTGCAACCGTGTTTTTTTATTTGAAGCATAAAAACTTTGCAAAAGGCTCGCCCCCTCTCGGCTTTGGGAAATACAATTTTAATTACATTGTAACATTAATTATTTACGTAACACGTTAAAGCTTCTGACAAATTTATGGATGTTTTGTTAAGAAATGAGGGAGTGAAATTGAAATTTCAAGGAGTTGTACTAGCTGGTGGACAATCGAAAAGGTTTGGTCGTCCGAAAGCATTTGCAAAAAAAGATGGAATTCCTTTTTTCGAATATTCGATTAGAGCATTAGAAAAACATTGTCAATCCCTTGTGATTGTTACAAATCCACATATTAAAGAACAATTTGAAAAAGCAATAGTAAATGAAACAATTCAGATCATCAACGATGAAATAGAGTTTCGAGGACAGGGCCCTTTAAGCGGTATTTATACAGCGATGGAACATTGTCCGGCTGAATGGTATATGGTGTCACCAATCGATGTTCCATTTATTCAACCAAATATCTTTGAAATCCTTCTTCGGCACATAAGTGATCAGTATGAAGTGATTGTCCCGATTGTATGTGAAAAAATTCAACCGTTGCTAGCGCTGTACCATTATTCTTTAAAAGAAGAAATGAAAAGAAATTTACAAATGAATCAAAATTCGCTAATCGAATTTTTAGTGAACCAAAGGATGAAATATATTTTCATTGAATGTGATCATTATTTTATAAACATAAATAGTCAAGAAGATTATAAAAAGTTTATTCAAGCAAATTAAGGGGGAAACGCTATGGCCCATTATCAATCAGAAAAACATCCGATAGGCTGTGCGGTAATTACCGTAAGCGATACACGAGTTAAAGATACAGATAAAAGCGGTAGACACATCGTAGAAACATTGCAACAGCATCAACATAAAGTTATTAAATACGAAATTATTTCTGATGAAAAGACAGCCATTCAGTCAACTCTACTTAAAGCCGTTAATGATAACAATATTGAAGCTGTGATATTTAATGGAGGAACAGGTATTTCACAACGAGATGTAACGATTGAATCCATAAAGCCATTTTTTACAAAAGAATTGCCTGGATTTGGTGAAATTTTTCGATACTTAAGTTATAGAGATGATATTGGGTCAAAAAGTATTTTATCAAGAGCTGTTTCAGGTGTTGTAAATAATCGAATCGTATTTGCGATCCCAGGTTCTACAGGTGCTGTAAAGTTGGCAATGGAAAAATTAATTCTCCCAGAGCTTCACCATATTGTAACAGAAATCTATAAAGATTTTAACAAAAGGTGATATGTAGTGAATAAGTTATTCTTCTGCACATTCCTTTTTCTGGCTACCATTTTAAGTGGCTGTGAAACCACCGGTGAAGCAAGTAGCGGAAATATTCATTTGACCGTTTCAGCAGCTGCCAGTATGACAGGTAGTTTACTAGAGATAAAGGAAAAATTTCAATCGGAATATCCACATGTAAAAATTCATTATAACTTGGGTGGGACTGGAACCCTTCGAAAACAAATTGAACAAGGCGCTGGTATAGATCTATTCTTTTCCGCTTCAGAAAAGGATTATAATTTGTTAAAGGAAAAAGGATTAGTTGAAAAAGGTGAAGTACTTTTCCAAAATGAACTAGTCGTTATTCAACCGAGTAAAGGAAAGTATCAAACATTTCAGGAGTTTATTAAAGGAAAAGGAAAACTCGCTATCGGAACACCAGAAGCAGTACCGGCTGGAACCTATGCTTATCAAGCATTAAATACAATGGGGGTCCTTGAAGGATTGGATAATCGAATCGTTTTCACAAAGGATGTGCGTCAAGTATTAACTTTTGTCCAGGAAAAAGCTGTAGATATGGGAATTGTTTATGCGAGCGATGTTGTTTGTGAGAAGGATATGAAAATAGTTGAAAGGATTAAACCAGAGCATTATGAACCGATTAACTACTATATTGCTGTGATAAAAGGCGATCATACAATCGAAAAGAAAGAAGTAATGGAGAAATTTTATCAATTTGTTATGAGTGAAGATGGAATGAGTATTTTTGAGGATTATGGTTTTATGGTGAATTAAATAGGCGCTTCAATTAAATTAGAAATAGCTATGTTAGGTTAGATGCTCTCAAAGCTATTTCGACGATAAAAGAGTAAGGTCCATGAGAAGAGCTTTCGAGGACATTTCTTCGAGAAAATATGTTTCCGAGAAGGCGTCTCGAAGACTTTGTCCAAAACTTTTATAAAAAAGTCTACGAAGAGTGTACTCAACGACGGTACAACCTAAATTCACATACAATATGTATAATGATCTAAAAAATAGGTGGTTTATTTTATGGGATTTTCATGGCACCCGGTACAACTAACGATCTTTGTTTCAGCATGTGCGACGATGATTACATTTTTCATTGGTTTGATTGCCGCTTATATTATGGTGAAAAAAAATATAAAAGGAAAAGCAATTATTGAAACGTTATTCTTTTTACCGCTTGTTTTACCACCGACTGTTATTGGTTTTTTGTTAATTGTTATCTTTGGTAATAATAGTACTATTGGACAAGTAATTGAAAAAATTTTCGGTCAAAGTCTGTTATTTACTGTTCCTGCTGCTATTATTGCTTCCGTGGTCGTTTCTTTTCCATTAATGTATCAATCAATTAAGACAGGATTTTTATCTGTCAATCAAAGTATTATTGATGCTGCGAAGGATTTAGGAGCGACCAATCATCAAATTTTATTAAAAATCATAATACCTTTATCAACTAAGTCCATTATTACCGGGATCATCTTAAGTTTTACAAGGGCATTTGGGGAATTTGGGGCAACGTTAATGTTTGCTGGGAATATTCCAGGAAAAACACAAACGATTTCAACAGCGATCTTCTTCTCTATTGAATCTGGTCAAACTGTAAATGCTTGGTACTATGTAGGAATAAGTATTTTATTTTCGTTTATTTTATTGTTTATTTCCAATCGGGTAAAAGTGAAGCAATAACACATTTGTTATTGCTTTACTCGTTTAAAATCTCCACTTTTACCTCCACTTTTTTCTAATAAATAGGTTGGTCCAATTACCATTGCTTTATCAACAGCTTTACACATATCATACACTGTTAGTGCTGTAACAGATGCAGCTGTTAATGCTTCCATCTCAACTCCTGTGCTTCCTTTCGTTTTTACTTCTGCTTCGATGTGTAATTCATAAAGATCATTTTCTTTCTGTTCCCAACGAAAGGTCAGGTCAACACTGGTAATTGGAATCGGATGACACATCGGGATTACGTTAGAAGTTTGTTTTGCTCCCATAATTCCTGCAACTTGGGCAACTGCTAATACATCCCCCTTTTTATTTTTACCTCCGACAATATTATGATAAACTTCTTTATTCATTTGCACACTTGTACAAGCAACTGCACGTCTTACTGTTTCTTTTTTATCTGAAATATCGACCATTTTGGCACGACCATGTTCATTAAAGTGAGTAAAATCAGCCACATATATCACCTTTTCTTTTCTTGATATTCTTATTGTAATACATATTGTTTGTAAAAAAACGGCATTTCCCAATTTCACAAAATTGTAATATAAAAGTTATTTAGTAGAAATCATCTATTTTATTAGCAGCATTTTGAACAATACAATATTAAACTTCTATTATTAAATGCGTCGATTGAAGCCGCAAGATCGGGAGAACATGAAAAAGGGTTCGCAGTAATCGTACAGGAAATCCGTTCATTAGCAGAAGAAAAGATGTGATTATAATCACTCCTTTTCTGTGATGTCTATCACAACTCTGTCCTTCAAAGATAGTTAAACTAAAATTAGATTTAAGAAATCAATGGAGGGATAGTTATGGACATCCAGTTTACTGCAAAAATCTTTGCACCAGATATTGAACCTAGAGTACGTCATAAACAAATTTTTGAAACTTTTGATCGTTTGAATTCAGGTGAATTTATGGAGCTAACAAACGATCACGATCCTAAACCGTTATATTATCAATTTATGATGGAAAAAGAAGGTGAATTTTCTTGGGCTTACTTACAGGATGGTCCTGATCTTTGGCGTGTTGCCATCGGTAAAAAATAATAATTAATTTTTTTAGGATCAGTGAGAATCATGATGGATCCTTTTTAAAGTGTGATAAAAATTCTTTTCGTGATAAAATTGAGGTGGACAAAGGATATAAGAGAGTGGATCGCTTTGAATCGTATGTAAAAATGGAAAAAAATAAGACTGTCCTAAAGACAGTCTTATCAGCTTGTAGACAAAGTCCCTAACTAGTGGCCAAATCTACAGGCTTTTTTGTATAATAGGGATAGAATTCTTGGTTAACGGGGGAAATTTAGGATGTTATCGAAGCGTACAGAAATCAATTGGAAATGGTGGCTCTTGATCAATTGGTTCCAGAAGATCATTTGGTAAGGAAGATTGAACAAGCCATAGACTTTGATTTTATTTACGATCTTGTCAAAGATACCTATTGCCTAG
>NZ_JAOUSE010000073.1:0-11930 GCF_025660415.1 Pallidibacillus thermolactis | reverse complement strand
ATTGTCTGTACGCTTCGATAACATCCTAAATTTCCCCCGTTAACCAAGAATTCTATCCCTATTATACAAAAAAAGCCTGTAGATTTGGCCACTAGTTTAGGGACTTTGTCTACAAGCTGAAAGCCCAATATTTTTTATTGGGCTTTTTTGCTAATACATGATTCGTAAACCTTTTGGATAAGAATTTTTTATCATACCATTCGACTCTTTCCCCCAACCAAGTGGAAATCCATCTACAGTAATCAACACCCAACCTTTATATTCACCAGTTCCTTTTAATGTTTCTCCTTTTAAGTAACGCATACAATCTTCTTCCTTTGAATTTAGATCCACAACTTGTTTAAAATGTGTAGGTTGAAGAGCAAGGGCTAATGCATGTTCTGGTTCAAAACGATTTTTTTTCATTACGCCTAAATGCAATCCAGCGCGCAAAACTTTTAAACCTTTTAATTCGGGACAGTGACTAGGTAATGAATGAAGGACATTGCCGAATAGCTGGAGATTTGGAAAAGTTATTTGGTTAAAGTAGTTCTGACTAAATTGTAAAAAGTCTTTCAAATTTTGCTTTTTACTAATTTTAAATTCAGGAACGGAAGTCTTTAATGTAGTTCCTTTTTTACGTAATTTTGCAGCAAAATGTCCTTCCCCTTTTAATTTATGGGGCCAAAGACGAGCAGTATCTTTTACATCTAAAAGCTTTGTTTTTGTCCATTCTGGCCTGCCATTGTCAATATTAAAAGATTTATCAATCGGTAAGATCTCCATGTCTGAATGTCTATCTAGAAATGCTTCAATGACTTGTTCATTTTCTTCAGGTGAGAAAGTACATGTTGAATAAACTATTATCCCATCTTCCTTTAACATGTTATATGCATGCTCTAAAATATTAAGTTGCAGTTGACAGCAATGTCTAACATGTTCATCGCTCCAATGTCTAGTTGCATCCGGATCTTTACGAAACATGCCTTCTCCAGAACAAGGTGCATCAACTAAAATTTTATCAAAGTAATAAGGGAAATGCTTACTTAAACGTTCTGGACTTTCATTTGTGACAATCGTATTTTTTAAACCAAATCGTTCAATATTTTCGGCTAATGCTTTTGCGCGTTTCGGGAAAATTTCATTGGAAACTAATAAACCTTCATTTTTCATCGATACAGCAATTTGCGTAGATTTTCCACCAGGAGCTGCACATAAATCTAACACTTTTTCACCTGGTTTTGCATCAATTAGGTTAGCGACAAACATAGCACTAGGTTCTTGTATATAATAAAGACCAGCAGCGTGATATGGATGTTTCCCAGGTTCATCAACATGATAATCATAGTAATAACCGCCTGTTACGTAAGGGATGGGATCAGTTTGAAACGGATTTAGATTTTTCCACATTTCTTCATTAGTTTTTAATGTATTTAGACGAAAACCAGCTGTTCGTGGCTCTTTATATGTGTGAAAAAATTCTGTAGCTTCATCTTTTAAGAGTCTACTCATTTTCAATTTAAATTCTTCTGGCAATTTTACCATTGTTTATACCTCCTTACTTCCTGTATTATCATAACAAAATGGTATATTGAAGAAAATACGAAGAAAATACGTTGTACATATTCCATTCCCTATTAGCAAATATTTTTACTTGTAGCTTTATTTTTTGATAAAATCATCTCAAATCTCATATTAAAAAGTGTGGGGGGTGAAAAAGTTGGAAAATAAAAAATATGAACAAGCAATATTAGCGGGTGGCTGTTTTTGGTGTATGGTAAAACCTTTTGAAAAGTGGTCAGGCGTGCAAGAGGTAGTTTCAGGATATACTGGCGGAACAAAGCCAAATCCAACTTATGAAGAGGTTTGTTCAGAGACCACAGGGCATTATGAAGCGGTACGAATAACATTCGATCCAGAAGTGATTCGTTATGAAGAAATTTTAAATATTTATTGGCAACAAATTGATCCCACTGATCCCGGTGGTCAATTTTTTGATAGAGGTCAATCTTATCAAACCGCAATTTTTTATTTAAATGAGGAACAAAAAGTAAAAGCCGAACGATCGAAACGTATGTTGGAAGAAAGTGGCAAATTTTCTAAACCGATTGTCACGAAAATTTTACCAGCATCTAAATTTTATGAAGCAGAAGATTATCATCAAGGTTATTATCGAAAAAATCCATTGCACTATCATCGATATTATATCGGATCGGGAAGGGCAGATTTTATAAAACGACATTGGGGGGAACAACATGAAAAATAAAGAAGAACTTAAGAAAAAGTTATCACCAATTGCTTATGAAGTTACCCAAAATAACGGTACAGAACCACCGTTTCAAAATGAGTATTGGGATCATTTTGAAGAAGGTATTTATGTCGATATCATTTCAGGAAAACCGTTATTTAGTTCAAAAGATAAATATGATGCAGGTTGTGGTTGGCCAAGTTTTACAAAACCTATTGAGGATAAAGAGATTAAAGAAAAATTGGATACGAGCCATAACATGATTCGAACTGAAGTAAGAGCGAAAACGAGTGATGCCCATCTAGGCCATGTTTTCTCCGATGGTCCGGGTCCAGAAGGTTTACGTTATTGTATTAATTCTGCTGCTTTACGTTTTATCCCTAAAGAGGATTTAGACAAAGAAGGATATGGTGAGTATAAAAAATTGTTTGAAAAGAGTAACGGGCAATAGGCAAATGCACATGCATGACACTTACCTAACGCATAAACTACCTATGAATTATACAAAATTGGAGGGTGAGAGTCATGCATTATGGAGGATATTCATATTGCCATTATCCAGTTTACGCAGACTACGGATGTGGTTATAGTTATCCTGTAACTGGAGGATGCTCATTTGCGTTAATTGTTGTATTGTTTATTTTACTCATTATTATTGGTGCCACTTGTTTTGGAGGTAGATAGTGTATTTTGATTCTGTCGAAAAAATATTAATATAATTGATAAAAACGAATCCCTGCTTCATGCTAAAATATAAAATGAAGTAGGGAGTTATTATTTTTTAATCCTCTTACTTTATACTAACGTATGACATATAGTTTTGAATACATTTTCAAGAAAGGAATAATGATACATTATGGCTAAATCATTTTATCACTTTTTAATGAGATTTCGTAACGGAAATGATGAATTATCTAAATTTGCTGAAGGGGCTTTTCGGGACCTTAGTTTTCCGAAAGAATCGAATGATTATGATGAATTAAGTCGTTATTTAGAATTAAATGGTGATTATCTATCAACGATGACCATTTTCGATTTAGCTTGGACTTACTATGAGCAATATGAAAATAAATTTTAGTGATCTTAAAATTTTTATAACATAAAAATATTGTGTTCGTAATAAATTGTACAGTGGCGTCCATATTGGGAATATTCCGAAATTGTTTTTGACTAGAAGAACCTAAGAAATTTTCTCCTTTTAAATTCCCTTTGCATATAATAGATAAACCAGCTGAAAGCGAGGGTTGGAGAATGGCAAAAAGCGGTCAGCCAAAATATAGTATAGGTGATCAAATTGTAATTGTGGAAAATGGAATATTCTCAGAAATTGTTAAGATCTATCAGCTCGGTGGCGACTGGTATTACCAGTTAAAGGATAGAAAAGACCTATATTATGAAAACAACTTAATGTCAAAAAATGATTATGAAAAAATTTATACCAAAAAAGAAAATGTTCAGATTCAATATAAATTCCAATTTGGTGATATTGTTCGAGTTTGGGGATATGGTCAAGATTTATTTGTTATCATCGGTTTTCGCGCGGAAGTATGGCGTTATCAAGATTCTGCCTGGGAAGATATTGTATATGAATTAGCACGTGTTAGTGATGGTGCTTGGTTAGAAGCTACAGAAGAAGAGTTAACATTTATAACAAATGAAGAGAATGCGAAAAAAATTATTAATGCGAAAAAATCAATTCCCTCCAAAACGCCAAGGTTAAGTCCTCCTCCGACAAAGCAAAAGCAAAAAAAGTTAAGCAAAGATACAGTAGATGTAGATACATTACTCGATATGTATAATGATTTTCAATATTTGTATTTAAATTTTGGTGATCCAACATATCGAAAAAAGATGAGAGAAATTATTAAAAAATTACAGGCTTTATCAAATCATCCATTCCAGAAGAAAGATTAGCATCAATGATAACCGATTAAGAGCAGGTCATTTCATGTTATTCTTTAACAAAATATTTGCTAGTATCTGAATTAGAAGTATTAAAATGGCTACAAACCTGGAGCGTAATTAAATGTGGGAAAGTTGACCAAGAAATAAAATATCGAAAAGAACTTGAAGATATGAGTATACCACCATTCCCGATATTGGTTAATTCCCATTTTACACAATGAAAATTAGAATAGATGAACAACAAAATGTTCCATTTTCCTTTCAATTACCATTTGATACACCTGTATTATTTGCCAGGACAAAAGTTTGGTTAAATATAACAGCAGATGTGCCCATGAACCTGATAAAGATTATTATCCACTAGTCCTATATCTGTTGTCAAAGCGATTAATGAATTAAGTTTACGTTCCGAGAAATGTAAGAGTTAAAAATTTCGATGTTTTAATTAAGAATTTCAATTCGAATCATTTTATGGTTATTTCTAGCCGACTAGATGAATTGGGAGTTGCTTTTTATAATCAAAGTCATCAGCAAGAAGATCTATTCGTTGAAGTGGATTGTCATGCCTATGGATTTATATTTCTAATGAACGCTAAATATTAAGAGGTAATGAATTCTAATAAAGACTGGAGTTGTCGATCAAAGACAGCCCCGGTCTTTCGATGTATTGTTATCTTTTTCTACCGTGGGCAGAAAGTTCTTTTCCATGAGCCTCTTTTTCAGAGATTAACACTTCTTCTGGTATATTATTTTTCTTCTTTGGTTGATTAATCCGATTTCGATTTTTTTTACCCATAAAAAGATCTCCTCCTTGAATGAATATATAACCAATCCTATTCTTATTGTTAGGGAATCTGATATTTTAAGTCATGAAAAATTTTTCAACGGTTTCCTTAATATGGTATATTGAATAGGGGAATAATAATACCCGATAAGATTTTAAGGAGGAAAAAATATGAGTGTACATATTGCAGCAAAAGAAAATGAAATCGCTGATACAATATTATTACCAGGAGACCCTTTACGTGCTAAATATATTGCTGAAACTTTTTTAGAAGACGTTTCTTGCTATAACGAAGTTCGAAATATGCTTGGTTTTACTGGTACTTATAAAGGAAAACGAATCTCTGTTCAAGGTACAGGCATGGGGATCCCATCCATTTCAATCTATATCAATGAGTTAATGCAAAGTTATAACGTTCAAAACTTAATTCGCGTTGGTACATGTGGAGCTATTCAAAAAGATGTGAAAGTTCGTGACGTAATTATTGCAATGAGTGCCTCAACAGATTCGCAAATGAATCGAAAAATATTTGGTCACATGGATTATGCTCCTACTGCTAATTTTGAGTTGTTAAAAAATGCATATGATGTGGGAGTAGAAAAGGGGCTTAACTTAAAAGTCGGTAATATTTTTAGTGCGGATATGTTTTATGATGATTACGCAGAACATGAAAAATGGGCAAAATACGGTATATTAGCTGTTGAAATGGAAACCTCTGCCCTATATACCTTATCAGCAAAATATGGTAGAAAAGCCCTTTCCATTCTTACTGTTAGTGACCATATTTTAACCGGTGAAGAAACGACTGCAGAAGAAAGACAGACAACATTTAATGATATGATTGAAGTCGCATTAGATTCAGTGGTGAAATAAATTATAAAGTTGTCTCTAAGGAGAGGTTAAATCTTTGGAGACAACTTTATTTTTTCTCCATCATTTTTACCTGTTCAAGATATGTAGAGAGTGGTAAAATATTAAAAGCATTCAAGATTACTACAAGCAAGGTGAGAAAGATGAAACTAAAAAAACTTGTTATTCCGATTGTAATAGGTACCCTTTTAGTAGGATGTTCTACAGAACAATCGACAGACAATAAAGGTCAGACAGAAAGACAAGAAGAAAAAGCAAAAGAAACAAGTTCAAATAAAACAAAGACTGAGAACAGTAAAGAAGTTCTTCTAGAAAAGAAATATTTTAATGAAGTCGAAGAAGTGGACGGACAACAAGTAATTAAAAATGTAGATAATATATTGATCTTAGTAAATAAAGAATCTGCCTTATTACCTGAAGGTTATCGACCATCCGATTTAGTTATTCCTGATGTTCGTTTTCCATATACTGTAGAACCATCAATTGAAAAAGCTTATATGAAAAAAGAAGCAGCGGAAGCTTTGGAAAAAATGTTCGCAGCAGCTGAAGAAGAAGGGATCTATCTTTTTGCAGTATCTGGGTTTAGATCCTATGAAAGACAAAAAGTTCTATTTGATGCTCAAATTGAAAAACAGGGGGGAGACGAACAGTTGGCTGCCCAAGTGGTTGCCGTACCAGGAACAAGTGAACATCAAACCGGGCTCACAATGGATATTTCCTCTGAAAGCGCAGGATTTGCACTGGAGGAAGATTTTGCGGATACGCCAGAAGGACAATGGTTAGCTGAAAATGCTCATAAATATGGTTTTATCTTACGTTATCCGAAAGGAAAAGAGGATATAACTGGTTACACATTCGAACCTTGGCATTTCCGCTATGTCGGAGAAGAACCGGCAAACATTATGTTTGAAAATAATTGGACATTAGAAGAATTTTTTGAAAATGCAACAGAAATTTAATAGAAGGATTATATATAAATGCAGACTTTACTAGTCAATTTTTGTAAAACATGGTATTTTATAAATAATCCCTCCTCTGTTGTGAAAGAGGTGAAGTTGTGAATAATAACAAGAATGTCGATACAGAAAATACAAATGATGGTCTGGGAACGGATAAAAAGTATATGAAGCTGAAAAAGTTTCATTTCATTATGATTTTATTTTTTTCCGTTTTTCTAACAGCTGGTATTACAGCGATTGTCTTATCTTTTGGCGATGATAAAGTTGTGGATCCGAAAAATAAAATAAATGTTCCAAATATTAATAATGGAATTCTGGCAGACGGGATCATTGGTGATTATACGGAATTTGAGAAATTGTTCGAAACATATAAAAACATAAAAGAAAACTATGTTGATGAAATTGATGCAGAGCAATTAGTTGAAGGCGCGATAAACGGTATGGTTGATGCAATGGGTGATCCGTATAGTGATTATATGACAGCAGAGGAGACGGAAAGTTTTAATGAACAAATAACTTCTTCATTTGAGGGAATCGGTGCTACGATTGAAGAGCGCGATGGGAACATCGTCATCGTTGCACCTATTAAAGGATCACCCGCAGAAAAAGCTGGACTTCGAGCAAATGATGCAATAATCGAAGTTGATGGAAAAAATATACAAGGTATGAGTTCTTCGGAAGCTGTATTACTCATTCGTGGTGAAAAAGGGACAGAAGTAAGTCTGACAATTTCTCGACCGGGTGTAAAGGAGCCAATTCATGTAGAAATTACTCGAGATGTGATTCCGATTGAAACCGTTTATTATGAAATGCTAGATCATTCAATTGGTAAAATCCAAATCACGTCTTTTTCTGAACATACATATGATGAACTTACATCAGCCTTAGATGACTTGAAAACCCAAGGAATGAAAGGATTAATTTTAGATGTACGACAAAATCCAGGTGGATTATTAAATCAGGCGATAGATATTACTAGTCTATTTGTTCCAAAAGGCAAAGTGATTTATCAAATGGAATATAAAGACGGGACTAAAGAACGTCAGTTATCAAATCAAAAAGAAACATTTGATATCCCATTAGTGGCTGTAGTAGATGAAGGGAGTGCAAGTGCTTCCGAAATACTTGCAGGTGCACTGAAAGAATCTGCTAATGTACCGATTGTCGGAGTGAAAACGTACGGTAAAGGTACAGCACAAACTGCGGCAAGCTATTCTGATGGGTCCAGCTTGAAATTAACGACAGCTCGATGGTTGACACCTGACGGGAATTGGATTCATGAAAAAGGAATTACCCCTGATTATATTGTTGAATTGCCAGAATACGCAAAATTACCGTATGTTAGTCCTGAATTAGAATTAAAAGAATCTATGATGTCAGATGAAATTTCAATCATTGAAGAAATGCTGGATGTACTTGGATATGAACCAGGTAAAGTTGACGGGATGTTTGATGCAGACACAAAGCAAGCAGTCACTAATTTCCAACGGAATCATGACTTGGAAGTAACTGGTATTGTGTCAGGTGAGACAACAACCAAAATTATGGAAGCATTAGGTAAAAAATTAGAAGAAGAAGATCCACAAATTCAAAAAGCGGTTGAACTTTTACTTAAAAAAATAAAATAATTGTTAAATAAAAGTTAAAGACGCTGCTATTTCAGACTATTGTTTGAGTTGGTTAACTGTTAAAACCAATGTTGTATGTTATGATCGAAATAATACTTGTTAAAATGAATAGGCTTTCCAGATTTATTATATTCTGGAAAGCCTTAATTATATACCATAATAGTTCAAGATATTATTGAATTGATGATTCCCCGAATTTTGCAAACATTTTTTCATCCTCTATAAGACCGCAAACAGCACATTGAATCTTTATGTCAGGTCCATTATATGGCAAATGAAACGGGTCCAATTGGGTATTATCGTATATTTCTAAAACTTCACCTGTTTCTGGATCAACTTTAACAAATTCCGGAACTTGTTTAATAAAATTGAACCTCGTTTTATTTGTTTTACAGTTTGGACACCGATAGGGTGTTGGCATATGTTTTCACCTTCCTAAGAGTACTCTTTATTTTTCTTATTTTTTCCGAAGATTAAAAACATATACCCGTGAGTTTCTATAATCAATCCTGATTTTCTGTATCAACATCAATTTCACTAAATTGCCAATCACTATATTTTGGTATTTTTATTTCTAGTACATGATCACGATAGATGGCAGTAGCACCTTTCTTTTTCACCGTAGAAGGTAAAATAATCGTATATGGCTGTTCGTTGTCGAAAACTCCGGTAATCATACATTTATTTAAACTATAGTAAATTTTAATTTTATCAATTATTTCATCTTCTGAAATAGGTATACGAATATAGATATAATCATGGGTTTCAAATACAGTTTCATTTAATGATTTATGTGAAGTTGTTTCAGATTGTTTGTTCGTATTTGCATCTAAAAAACTTGGAAAAGCTTGTTTCATCCACTTTTCCAACATCTCTTGAAAGCTGTCTTCATCCAATTTGTCAAAAAAATCCTGATTTTTCCGATTCGCACCAAAAAAATTCCAAGGAAACATGGAATCACCTTCTTACTCGGATGACTGTGAAAAATGTGTAAAAAAATATATTGTCTATCCATCATATGCCTAATTTCAATTAGCGTGAATTTTATCTCATGTTTCTTGGTTAAATAACGAAATAAAAAACGTCCAGTATCGGACGTTATCATTTTATGCTTTAAGTTGTTGCCTATTTCCTTCTGCTTGTAATTGGACTTTATAATATAAAGTAAAAGCATCTTTTGATATTTCATATAAATGATATAAATAATGATTCGGATTTGTATTTATCTTTTCAAAAATAAAAGGTCTTGTTTCATTTGCTTTAGTGATGTATGGAATTTTCTCAACTGCTTTTTGAGAACGAATGTTTTCAAATCGCACCCGTAAAAATATACTCTCAAAGTCTTTTTCAAAAAATAATTCTTGAAAAAATAATTCTTTTGCAATGCGATTATATCCTTTCCCGTGGTACGGTTTTCCTAACCATGTACCAAGGAAGCCTGTGTGATTATTTATATCGTATAAAGTGATCACTCCAATTGGAGTTTCCCACTCATCTAGAATCGTTCGTGAAATTAATACGCCTTTTTCTTCGTTTTCCATCACTTTTTTGGTTAAAAATAAATACTCTTCATAGGAATTCGGTTTTTCCCTTACAAAAGGGAAGACTTCCGGGTGTGTTATTAGTGGATAGAGAACACTACAATCATTTAAGTCACGCTTTTTTAAGTACATTTTCCATCCCTCCGAACCGAGGGTGGAATTAAGTGACTTTTCGTGTACCCACCCTCGAAATTTTTTATATGAATCTAAAAAATTTCGGGGTGGGAATCGAACCCACTAGAACCAGCTCAAGCTGGTGGCGCACCATTTGCCTTCCCTGAATTGTATAGTTTTTTATTGAATGAACTTTACTCTCGTATCATACAAAAAAATAATAAAAAAATAAAGCCCTTTTTTATAAATTTAACAAACAATTTTTGACAATATTCTTTTTTTATCTAGTAAAGGGTTACATTTATTTCTCTCTATCATGTTTATAAAAAAATTGCATATCTATTAATATACAAACTTTTATAAAGATCTATTAAAGGGGAAAGCAAATGTCGATAAAACAGTTTTATTATTTATTAGGAAAACAGAGTCTACATATAAGTATATATTTTTCCTTGATTGCCTATATTTTTTTATATATTTATGTAACACGTCAGAAACTTGAGTTAGCAATCTATCTATTAATGTTTTTAAGTATATTCTATTATTCTTTTCATCTCTATTACTTACGGAGATCCAATCAAACTTTTGTCCAAATGGATCCATATGATCATAGAAGATTAGATTTTCCTAATATTTATTTAATTGAACAAGATCAAAATAATTTTTATTTCTTTCATCCAGATGGAGTGGCAGAATCAATTGGTAAAATACAATTCACATGGAGAGGATGGTGCCTGAGCTATTTTTTTCGAGACGAACAAAAGCAAAGGTTCAAATTAAAAATAAAAAACAATCAAATCCATTTTCATATAGATTCAATGAATATTTATATAACGAAAGAGAGTAGAAAATTATACGGCAAAATACAATTTGTAAATAAAACCATTACATTTACACAAGAAAAATATAATGAAATAACATTTTATGATAAATATATACAGATAGCCTCAGTAAAAAAAGGATGGCTACCAACCGAATTAACAAAACGCTTTCGTTTAAATATCCCAATCCTTTGTTTTTTGGAACGGGTGACAACACTGGAAAAAGATGCTATATTCATGGTTTTAATGATCATATATTGGAAATAATACAATTAATACCAACAGAAAAACAAATTGATTTAGAAAATTCAGCAATCTATGTATAATAACAATATGGCATTTTATATAAGGGTTGTGGTATATATGATTAAAAAGATTGTAGCTGGAATTGCGGCTATTTTTATTACACTAGTCGTTGTTGATCAACTATTTATTCAAGACTTATTAACGAGTATCGAGCAAAAGAACTCTAATAAATCAACTGAAAATAGTCAAGATTTTGCTGATGCAGTAGCGATGTCAGAGGATGAAGGTTTGCAAGTAGGCAAAAAGGCACCTGACTTTACGTTAAAAACCTATAATGGAAAAACGGTTAAACTTAGTGATCTGAAAGGAAAAAGAGTACTATTAAATTTTTGGGCTTCATGGTGTGGTCCTTGTGAAGAAGAAATGCCGGTGATGCAAAAGGTTTATGAAGAATTGAAAGAGGACCAAGTTGAATTTGTTGCAGTAAATATGACGATTGGTAAAGAAACAATAGAATCGGCGACACAATTTGTGAAACAATTTGGTCTTACTTTTCCAGTACCTTTAGATATAGAAGGGGAAGTAATGAAACTGTATGAAGTATATGGTTTACCAACAAGTTATTTTATTGATTCCGATGGGGTCATCCGGGCAAAATACTTTGGCCCTATGGAGGAGAAGTTTATGAAAGAGGAATTAACGAAATTAAAGTAAAAGGGGCTGTCCAATAAGTCCCCAAAAAAAGAGCGAAATTGAGAAATCCTTGTGTTTCTCAATTCGCTCTTTTTACATTTTCCTGAAAACAGCTTGATATTACCTACAAATTTTAGGAGAT
>NZ_JAOUSE010000072.1:0-12156 GCF_025660415.1 Pallidibacillus thermolactis | reverse complement strand
CAATCTCCTAAAATTTGTAGGTAATATCAAGCTATTTTCAGGAAAATGTAAAAAGAGCGAATTGAGAAACACAAGGATTTCTCAATTTCGCTCTTTTTTTGGGGACTTATTGGACAGCCCCTTCTTTTTTACTCCATAAAAGGTTATGATGATAAAAAAAGCACGTTGGACGGTGAAAATCATGTCTATTAAAACACGATTAATTCTCTCGAACCTCGGTATGATTATCATTCCGATCTTCTCAATTTTATTCATTGATATTGCCATTGTAAATATTATGCTCTTTATTTTTCATATGGCGCCTAATGAAAATTTGCAGTTATTTTTAAATATACGATTTATTAGCTTTTTATTGGTACTGATAATCACCATTGGAGTGTTAACATACTTTGTATCCAAAAGTATTATTCAACCGATTCAACAACTTGCCGAAGCAGCAGAAAAAATTGCTCATGGCAACTTAGACTTTTCTTTAAAAATAAAAGGAAAAGACGAAATTAGTCAACTAGCGAATAGCTTCGAAACGATGAGAAAAAAATTAAAAGAAACCAAGGAACTAAACAAAAAATATGAACAAAATCGCCGGGAACTGATTGCAAGTATTTCCCATGATTTAAAAACCCCCATTACTTCGATTAAAGGTTATATCAATGGGATAAAAGATGGCATCGCTAATACACCAGAAAAAATGGAGAGATATATTAATACAATTGAAAATAAAGCTTCTGAATTGGATCATTTAATTGATGAATTATTTTTATTCTCTAAGTTAAGTTTAAATAAAGTTCAATACCATTTTATGCAATTTGACTTAAAAGACTATTTACAAGATTACATTGATGAACTACGTTTCGATTTAGGAGATAAGAATGAAATGATATCCTTAGTTGTCGAAGGAGATCTAGATTATAAGGTGACAGCTGATCGAAATCAACTTCATCGAGTTATGACAAATTTGATACAAAACAGCCTAAAATATATGGATAAAGAAACACCTAAAATTACTGTCAGACTTTCCAGTACTAACGACTTTATTAAAGTAGCTGTATGGGATAATGGTAGCGGAATCGAAAAAGAATCTCTTCCTTTTATTTTTGATCAATTCTACCGAACAGATGCGTCAAGAAACTCCTCAACGGGAGGAAGTGGCATCGGTCTAGCCATTGTAAAACAAATTATTGAAGATCATGGTGGGACTGTTTGGGCAGAAAGCGAAAAAAATATAGGTACAAGTATATTTTTTACCCTTCCGAAAGCAGGTGAAAATCGTTGAAGAGGATTTTAATAATCGAAGATGAAAAGGAAATTGCTGAATTAGAACGAGATTATTTAGAGGTGAATGGCTTCCAATGTGAAATTGTAACAACAGGTAACGAAGGGTTAGAAAAAGCAATAAACGAACCTTTTGATCTCATTTTACTTGATTTAATGTTGCCAGGCATGGATGGCTTTGCATTATGTAAAGAAATTCGTAAAGTAAAAGAAATACCGATTTTAATGGTAACTGCACGTAAGGAAGATATTGATATTATACGGGGGTTCGATCGTGGCGCTGATGACTATATCGAAAAACCTTTTAATCCGAATGAATTAGTTGCCCGCGTTAAAGCCCACCTTTCCCGTTATGAGCGGTTAGTAAACCAAAATCAGCCGAAAAAAGAAATCCGAGTACGTGGTTTACTTATTGATCAAGAAGCGCGCCGCGTATTTATTAATGGAGAAGAAAAAATTTTTACTGTGAAGGAGTTTGATTTGCTCACGTTTTTAGCCCTTCATCCAAATCAAGTCTTTAGCAAAGATCATTTATTTGAACGCATTTGGGGAATAGATGCGCTAGGTGATACATCGACCGTGACTGTCCATATCCGAAAAATTCGCGAGAAAATTGAACAAGACCCCTCGAATCCACAATTTATCGAAACCGTTTGGGGTGTCGGTTACCGTTTTAAATAAAAAAGAAATTGAGAGTCCAAAATCTATAAGATTTTGGCTCTTTTTTATGATTCACGAAACGAAAGCAACATTTATTCATATTAAAAACTAAGGTTTAGTGAGGCAACGAGTATGACATTTATAACTTTAGTCATTGAATTATAATGAGAAAAGCAAAAGAATTGTATCTTTGTATATGAGATAAAAACAACTGATTTACGTTTCTATTTAAGAAATATTTAAGAATCTAATAAGAATTTGTTTAAATCCTCCCTGTAAACTGAAAGTAGTTTGAAAGGGAGGTTTTAAATTTGGATAACAAAGAAATTTCTACATTAATAAAAGTAAATCGTGTGTTATTTTTACTTTTTTCGAGTTTATTTTTCATAGCAGTGTTATCACAAATCTTTTTAGCTGGCTTAGCAATTTTCGTAAATCCTATATATTGGATGAAGCATACAACCTTTATTCATGTATTTGGTTTTAATATTCCAGTACTGTTATTTTTACTTTCATATTTTGGAAAATTGCCACAATGGTCCTATATTTATGTATTCGGACTAATATCAGGTGTATTTTTTATGTATTTTACAGCAAACTTTACCAACATTCTTCGCTGGCTGGGAGCATTACATCCTATTATTGCGGTTTTCCTAGTTATTTTATCTTTTCTATTAGTGAAAAAGACAACTTTATTCATTTTTCAAAAAAGGAGTAGTGAGCTAATATGAGAATATTTATTGCAATCATTGTTGGGTTACTTGGTGGCTTTATTTTAGGTGTGGCATTATCAAGCTTTCTCGGGATTTTCGGAATGACTATGCTTAATCAACCGATTGGGATCAAATTCTTACCATATTACACCGCATTACTATGTGCGATCGTGTTACCCATTTTGGAATATCGAAAAGTTATTAAAAAATAAATGAAAACAACCTATAAGAATCTATATTCGAAGACCTTTCCTACTAAAATGCAACGCTTCTGTCCTCGGCAACAGCTTTCGGGGACATTTCTTCTTCTTTTCTTACTCTTGTCCTCAAATAACTGCCCTTCCTCGAGCATTTTTTTTAACTAAAGAAAAAACGACTGGTTTTATAAAACCAGTCAACAGAAAAATTATACGGTTCCGATTACATCAGCATTTTCCCGTTCAAATTCATCAAGCATTTTTCGAACTTCATCGGTCGTTTTCGTACTCATTAAATGATGACGCAGTTCACTGGCGCCGCGGAACCCTTTAACATATATCTTAAAGAAACGTTGCAATTGTGCAAATGGTCGTGGTTCCAATTCCTTCGAATACTTATCAAATAAATCCAGATGCAATTTTAACAGATCAAGTAACTCTTTACTGCTATGTTCTTTCGGCTCCTTTTCAAAGGCATAAGGATTTTTAAATATGCCTCTTCCGATCATCACACCATCCACACCATATCTCTCTACTAATTCCAATCCCGTTTTTCTGTCTGGTATATCTCCATTGATCGTTAATAATGTCTGTGGAGCCACTTCATCACGAAGTTTTTTAATCTCCGGAATAAGTTCCCAATGGGCATCAACTTTACTCATTTCTTTTCTCGTTCGCAAATGAATAGAAAGATTAACAATATCTTGTTTTAATAAATGAGTTAGCCAATTACGCCATTCATCAACATTCGTATAACCTAATCTTGTTTTTACACTTACCGGAAGTCCTCCAGCTTTTGCTGCTTCAATAAGTTCCGCTGCCACATCTGGCCTTTTAATTAAACCAGCACCCTTTCCATCAGCTGCCACGTTCGGGACGGGACATCCCATATTAATATCTAATCCGCTAAATCCTGCTTCTGCCATTCCGATACTCATTTGACGAAACTTCTCTGGCTTATCTCCCCAAATATGAGCGACAATCGGTTGTTCATCTTCCGTATAAAGCAAACGCCCACGTACACTCTTCTTACCCTCTGGGTGACAGTAACTTTCAGAGTTCGTAAATTCTGTAAAAAACACATCTGGTCTTGCTGCTGCACCTACAACATGACGAAAGACCACATCGGTTACATCTTCCATCGGCGCCAGTATAAAGAACGGGCGAGGTAAACTATGCCAAAAATTACTTTCCATCTATTTATTCAACCCTCTCGTTTGTCTATTCTGCTTAAGCTTTTTTTCTTTTTCACTTATACCATGAATAAGTCTATTATAGCAATTGGATTTTCAACTCTTGTCCTAACAATTGTTTATATATAAACTTTCATTTAATACTATAAAAATAAATGTTGCTAGAATCAACATTACTAAAGAATTACCAATAAATAGAAAAAGCCCAATCCGTAAGGACTCAGCCTTTCTAAATCATTATCTAATTTTAATTTAGCATTCACTCTTTTTAACGTTCCGTTCTGATAATACTCATGGCTGCTAAATAACTTGTCCTTGGATTTTCGGGAAGTGGGTTGTTTGTAATTGTAAGACTCGCTTCACCAAAATCATTTACTTTTGAGTCTCAAAACTTCTCAAAATATTAGACCTTTCACTTAAAAAACAGAATTCGTACGAAGTAAAATAAACACATAATATATGTTCATATTCTTTAAATATGTAACATATTGTTTTTATAAAGCTACTTCTCGAATAAGGGGCTTTACCATCATTATGAATCCGTAAGCAATTCCAAAATTTTTAATCATACATATAAAGAAACGTATTTCATGAATATGCCTATCGTTATTAGTAATTAGGGGGCAATACGAAAGGAATCAATTCTCTTTCGTATTTGTTCCCTATTTTTTTACAAAAAAAGGTGGTGAATCATTGATAACAATCTAGTATATTTTAAAGACATATGGCATGATTTTTAATGGCGTATTTTTTTCTCCTTTAAGATACAATAAAAAAGAAAGTGAGGTTGAATATATATGTTAAACGCGGTGATTATTTCAGTAGTTGTTTTAGCAGTATTATGCCTTTTACGTGTAAATGTATTATTAGCTATTCTAATTGCTGCGATCGTTGCAGGTTTAACAGAAGGTTTATCAATCGTCGATTCCATAAATATGCTTATTGCCGGTATGGGAGGATTATCTGAAACAGCTCTCAGTTATATACTGTTGGGTACTTTTGCTGTTATGATTGGATACTCAGGTATTACTAACTTTCTTGTGCAAAGCTTATTACGAATTATAAAAGGAAAACGGTCAATTTTACTTTTAACAATCGCTGGTGTAGCATGCTTATCTCAGAATCTTATACCTGTTCATATTGCATTTATTCCGATCCTCATTCCTCCGTTACTTCATTTATTTGACAAAATGAAGGTTGATCGAAGAGGCGTAGCAACTGCTTTAACCTTTGGTCTTAAAGCACCGTATATCATGATTCCTGCCGGTTTTGGTTTTATTTTCCAAGGAATTATTGCAGATGAAATGAGTGCCAGTGGAATGGAAATCTCTCGTTCCTCAGTTGCTATGGCAATGCTTGTACCTGGATTTAGTATGGTTGTTGGTTTATTAATTGCCATTTTCTTTACTTATCGAAAGGATCGAGAAATTCCTTCGACCTCTAACAAAACCACAGTTGATATGGCTGCATCTGAAGAAAAGGTTAAATTTACTATAAAGCATGGTTTAACGATTGTTGCAATTGTCGGAGCATTGGCCGTTCAAATATTAACCAGTTCTCTTGTGATCGGAGCATTATTTGGAATTATCTTGATGTTTTTATTCCATATCGTTCCATTTAAAAAAGGAGAAAAATTTGTTGCTGATGGAATATCGATGATGGGTATGATTGCGTTTATAATGCTGATTGCTTCAGGATATGCACACATTTTGAAAGAAACTGGAGCCGTAGACTCCCTTGTGCAAGCAACAACTGGAATTCTTGAAAACAGTGATAAATTTGTAGTTGCTTTCATTATGTTACTCGTCGGCTTATTCATAACAATGGGTATTGGTACCTCATTTGGAACGGTCCCAATCATAGCCGCTTTATATGTCCCAATCTGTACAGCTGTAGGTTTTTCTACATTGGCAACGGCTACAATAATTGGTACAGCAGGAGCGCTGGGTGATGCGGGCTCGCCTGCATCAGATAGTACACTTGGACCAACCTCAGGGCTGAATGCCGATGGAAAACATAACCATATATGGGATACATGTGTACCTACCTTTATCCATTTTAATATCCCATTACTAATATTCGGTTCGATTGCTGCTATTATACTGTAGTAGCCAATTTAAACTGGCTAGATTCGTTCGGTCTGGTTGACAGAATTTACAGAATTGTTTAAAATTGTTTTAGCTACCAGTCATTAGAAAAGGAGTATATGATGTCCTTAGATCGCAATCAACTTATTGGCAAAACAGCAATCTTACTACTATTACAGGATAATTATAAGATCCCAGAAAGTTTGCAAAAACGCGGTTGGAAATATTGTAAAGGGAAAGTTGGCTCCATGGATACACAAACGGTTATTGCAGCAGTTGAAACAGCAGCTAAAAAGCAAAAATTAATACAACCTAATTTATACCGGGAGTACCACGCAATCTACCACGCCATAATTGAAGCATTAAATGGTGTTACAAGGGGAAACAACCTTATAGGTACCGTACTGCGGACTGTCGGATTACAGTTTGCCGTTGTACGCGGAAATCCATATAAAAATGGAGAAGAAGGCGATTGGATAGCCGTAGCTTTTTACGGCACGATTGGTGCACCAGTAAAAGGACTGGAACATGAGTCGATTGGTCTTGGAATAAATCATATATAAGATTAAAAGACCCATAGCTTTTAGTCTATCAGGGGGCGTATAACACTAACTTACGTTTATAGTGTTATACGCCTTTTTTATGTGTTTTGGAGGTGGTAAATTGGTGATACTAACTGGAAAGTCATTAACACTTGAGGAAATTAAGCGAGTTGTATGGTATAAGGAAAAAGTCAAAATTCATCCAGCTACCATCGCAAAAATAGAACAAAATCGTCAAACGGTAGAAAAAATGATTGAAGAGCAGAAAATTATGTATGGTATAAATACAGGGTTTGGAAAATTGAGTGATGTGATGATCGATGATATGGACTTAGATGAATTACAGTTAAATTTAATTAGATCCCATGCATGCGGGGTTGGAGAAATTTTTTCTGAAAAGATTAGCCGTACTATGTTATTATTGAGGGCTAATGCATTATCCCAAGGTTATTCCGGAATTCGACCTATCATTGTTCAGCAACTAGTCAATTTAATCAATAAGTCTATTCATCCCGTCATCCCTCAACAAGGCTCACTCGGTGCCAGTGGAGATCTTGCTCCTTTATCTCATCTAGCACTCGTACTAATCGGAGAAGGGGAAGTGTTTTATCAAGGTCAGCGGATACCTACTTCTCGCGCTTTTGTAAAAGCAGGTATCACACCAATTAAACTCAAAGCAAAAGAAGGATTGGCACTTATCAATGGAACACAAGCGATGACTGCAGTTGGAGTCAATGCTTATTTGGAAATGGAAAAGTTACTCTTCCAAAGTGAACTGATTGCTTGCATGACTATTGAAGGTTTAAGAGGAATTATCGATGCATTTGATCCTGATTTACACAGAGTCCGTGGACACCAAGAACAAATTCAAGTAGCTATGAGAATGAACACTTATTTATCCAATAGTTCTTTAATAACAAAACAAGGGGAACTACGTATTCAAGACGCCTATTCCCTTCGCTGTATCCCACAAGTACTCGGCGCTGCTTGGCAAGCTATTTTGCATGTTAAAGAAAAACTTCTTATTGAGATCAATGCAGTGACGGATAATCCACTTATATTTTCAAAGGAAAGTAAAGTTATTTCTGGCGGTAATTTTCATGGAGAAATCATCGCATTAGCCATGGACTATATGAAACTAGGAATTGCTGAAACTGCAAATATTGCAGAACGAAGAATTGAACGGCTAGTTAATCCACAACTGAATGATTTACCAGCGTTTTTAAGTCCTCAACCTGGACTCCAGTCTGGAGCGATGATCATGCAATATTCAGCGGCTTCCCTTGTATCAGAAAATAAAGTTTTAGCACACCCTGCAAGTGTCGATTCCATCCCATCGTCTGCTAATCAAGAAGACCATGTAAGCATGGGAACAATTGCAGCAAGGCAAGCTTTACAAATGGTACAAAACACAAGGAGAGTTATCGCTATTGAGCTAATATGTGCCATGGAAGCTGTGGACTATCGTGGAACGCATCTAATGTCAACGGCAACAAAAGAGTGCTATAAGAAAGCCAGACAAATTGTCCCTTCCATTACGAAAGATCGAGTGTTTTCTGTAGATATTGAAAATATGCAAAAATGGCTAATAGAGGAAGAAGAACTACAAGAATTGATCCAACACGTTACCGATGATGTTCACTATAGTTAAAAGTGGTAATTGGCAATGGTATTCGTTCTATTGAAAATGTATCGATCAAAATTTAAAAAGAAAAACAATCATTTATTTATTTGACCAATGAACTTTCCGTTATACATCGAATCTTTCTCAAATTTAAGCGTACACAAATGTTTAAATTTCATATAAAATTAACGATTATTACTTCTTACTCACTCTCCGTTTGAATCAAAAAACTTTACAATAAAAACCCGGATTTCGATTGTTTTCTTCGAAATCCAGGTTTTTATATAATATGCTTTTACATATCGATAAGTTCTAAGTTATCTTGGAGAAACCACTCATCTTCGTCACAACATCCCTCGTTCATTCTTCAAAAGAATTTCGACGATTCGCTAAAATCTGATAAAATGGTATTAACCAGTTTCTAGGAGGAATGTAATGAATAAAGAAAAATTAAAAACATGGGTTCAAAAAATCATTCGTTTTTTAGCCGCATTGATCGGCGTTGTCTTATTTTTTTATGTCCTTGTATTTTTTATCGGTTTTGTACCGAATGGTTACAACATTATTCAAGAAAATGGTGATCAATTAACAATAAAATCATATACAATCCTTGGGATGACAGAAAAAATATATGAGTATACACCAGGCGAAGAAGATTTATGGACAAGCCTCGATATTAAGCGAATTATTAACAATGAAAAATGGTATTATGTCTTACTGTTCTCAGCTGTAACAATATCCACCTATTTTTTTATAAAACTTAAGCGTGAGGGGCAAAGTTTTTTTCGAGCATTGATGAATAGCTACTTATTTTTCTCTTTACTGATTCCCTTTATATTAATCAGAAATCATATCATTGCCTTAGACTTGATACTTGGACAGATGCAATAATAGGTCGAAATCAGACCTTACCTAACTCTAAAAACTCATTGTGCAGTATATCCTCCATCTAAAACAACAGCTTGACCAGTCACACCTTTTGCTTTATCGCTCGCTAAAAATATACAATAATCTGCAATTTCTTGAACACTTATTAAACGTTTTTGGGGAATAAGCGGGTATAACACTTCTTCTAGCACTTTGTCTACCGATATTCCCCTTGTTTTTGCTAAATCATTAAATTGACCACGTACTAAAGGTGTATCAACATAACCAGGACAAAGAGCATTAACCGTAATTCCGTATTGTGCCGCTTCTAGAGCTGCTACTTTTGTTAAACCAATCACACCATGTTTTGCACTATTATAGGCAGCTTTTCCTGCAAAGCCAATGAGGCCATTTATGGATGCCATATTAATGATTCTTCCAAATTTTTGCTTTTTCATAATCGGAAAGACTTTTTTTATTGCCATAAATGGGGCAACTTGCATCACCTTGATCAAATGCTCAAATTTTTCCGTCGGAAATTCTTCGATAGTAGACACGTATTGCAAACCAGCATTATTAATTAATACATCAAGTCTTCCAAAGTTTGTAACCGTCTCATCAATGCTATCAATAATTTCTTGTTCTTTCGTCACATCTACCTTCAATCCGATGCAATCGTAGCCTTCTTTTTTCAGATCCATTGTTACTTCTTTAACTTTCTCTTCATTTACATCGGTAAATACAACTTTTGCACCATTTTTCAAAAATTCTACACCTACTTGTAAACCAATACCACTTGCCGCCCCTGTAATATATACGATTCGTCCGTTAACCATTTAATTCCCCTCTCAATTTCTTTCATTACTCACTTTATATAGATAAATTTCTTCCTTAAAAACAAAACTCCTTTTTCCAAGAGACTGTTTTTAATTAACTTTCCAATTTTTTTGTGTATGTTTAGACAAAAGCATTTTTTTAGTACATAAGAGGTTTTTATCCATATGACGGTTCCATCGTATTAAATTTCTATCTGTATAATTTTTGTTTCTACAACATAAACCGGCGAAGCAACAGGTTATATCCTAGTGGAAATGAGGATAAGAATCGGAGATGCAGAATAAATTTTTAGTAGGGTTAAACTGGCACACTTGTCAAGGACACATTAGAAAAAGAGGCTACGTAATCAGAAGATGATTCCTATATTGAATAAGGTGGCGCATTCTCCTCTTTTATTATAAAAATAGCTAGCTTTTCAAATATCCTTTTACAAGATCGTCCTTTCAGTTTACCTGTATTTAAACATTATAGTTTAAAACTGCATTAAATTCTGTGAATTATGGATATATAGAAAATATTTTCATTATCTTGTCAACGAGTCATAATCTTTTTATAATAATATTCAAATCTTAACGCTGCGAAGAGATAATTTAGAAATAATTAAGTTTTATAGTTAATATTAATGGAGGAATTTTTATTGAAAACTCAATATATTGTCGGATCAATGTTCTTATTAACTGGGTGTTTAATGTACTTTTTAGAGAGGTTAGTGAGTTCTGCTGTACATATTTCAGGTAACTTCGTAAACGAAAATACACTACGTATTTACCCGGAATCGTACATACTATCCTTTTTATTTATTATTATAGGGGGAATTTTAATAGCAATAGCTGAATATAGAAGGAACAAAAATCAAGGTAAATAGAAAAAAGTGTATATTAAATATTCATAAAAATGGTTCTTCGAACATTCAAAGACACAAGATGTGTGTTGAATTGTTTCAGTCGAACCATTTTTATTTTGATTAAGTCCAAAATAGAAATGGGTAAATATTTTTTTATAATACAATGAGTGGCCTAGTTTAACCGATCCGCGTCCTCGTAGTTTTTGTGCTCTGGAAATCTAGCTACAAATTTATATATTTGCTATTCTACGTCTTTTTTGAAAACCCAGGATATAATCTCTTTCAACAACACCCTATCGGATTTGACTTGCTGAATCGTATACGTTTGTCCTTTTACCCAATTTGGAATTGTTTGTCCGGTTGCATAATGAGTAGCAGAAGATTTGATTTTTACTTTATCACCTACCTTAAAATCTCGCACATCGCTACCACCTATCGGAATAATCAATTTCTGACCAACATAGATTGTATCAGAAATTAATCCGTTAGCTTCTTTAATCTGTTCAATGGTTACCCCATATTTCTGCGAAATTCCCCATAATGTATCTCCAGCTTGTACTATATGAGTAATCCCTGAGGGTGTAGAATTTTTCTTAAGATTAAACAATTTGACTAATCCATTAACATGACCCTGTGCGATATTATCTAAGAAACTATCATTTTTTAATTTATTCGCGTCTGTAGTGCGATCTATAAATCCATTCTCTGTTAAAATAGCAGGCATTTTAGTCTCACGAAGAACAGCATAGTTTGCACGTTTTTTACCTCTGTCATTCCAACCTGTAGTTTTTACAATTTCCTCATGAAGAATATTTTGATAAGCAATTGTGGAAGAACTTACATTTCCGTTGTAAATATAAGATTCAAAACCAACGCCACCGCCAGCGTTTATATGGATAGAAAGGAAAATATCTGCTCCCCAATCGTTAGCCATTTTGGCACGTTCAGCAAGTGTGATTTTTTTATTCCCTTCACGACTTAATTTAACTTGGACGTTTTCATAAGTTAATAATTTATCTTTTAATTTTAGTGCGATTGCTAAAGTTAATTCAGCTTCCTTTAAACCATTAGCAACAGCACCTGGATCATAACCATTTAAAACACCTTCATGGCCAGGATCAATAAAGATTTTAACCATTGTTAATTCTCTCCTTTTTATTTTTTATATATGCAAAAAATAAGCCGCCCGTTTGGACGACGAAAAATGGGTAGCTGATATTACATATGTCCATACGCTTCGTGATGGTTGGTGTTATCTAGCGTCCGTTCTTGATTTACATACAAAAAAAGTGGTCGGATATAAATTCTCTCGTACCATGA
>NZ_JAOUSE010000071.1:0-12518 GCF_025660415.1 Pallidibacillus thermolactis | reverse complement strand
AATAATACCACAAAAGTCATCAAGCGAAACGGCTATGGATATAAAAACTTCAAGAGATTTCGAGCAAGAATCTTATTGAGACATCAGTATAAAGGAATGGGTCTACATATAGGATAGGGGTGGCCTGATTTCTTTACCACCCCAACATTTGACGGAGAACCTATAATTACGGAAAAATTATGGTTGGATAGGAAAAAAATTCATGATACGATGATAGAAAAGTCAATGTTGTTGAAATGTAACTTTTAAAGAATGAATAACGACTAATAGAATGAATGGACGGATATTATGAATTCTTATTTTAAAGATATTTATGAAAAATACCATAATGATCTTTTCCGATTTCTTTATTATTTAGTGAAAAATAGGGAAGTGGCCGAAGATCTTATACAAGAAGTTTATATTCGGGTATTACGTTCTTATGATAAATTTGAAGGAAAAAGCAGTGTGAAAACTTGGTTATTTTCCATTGCTCGAAATGTCTCTATTGATTATTTCCGGAAACAACAAAGTTTAAAAGATAAAATTTTTAATCAAACCGATTGGAACCGATTGGAAATAAATGATGATTATCCACTACCTGAGGAAATTGCCATACAAAATGAGGAGGTTCAAATTTTATATAAATGTTTAGATGCCTGTACTCTCGACCAAAGAACGGTCATTATTGCAAGATTCATTCAGGATTTATCCATTGCCGAAACAGCAAAATTTCTTGGATGGTCAGAATCAAAGGTCAAAACAACTCAACATCGGGCATTAAAGGTTTTACGTAAAAAAATGGATAAGTATAAGGAAAAGGAGGACTAAACTAGTGAATAATAGTCGTAAAGATGATGAATTGATTAAAATCCTCCGACAGTTTCCAAGTATTGAAGATAAACGCTCTATGGAAGAAGTGTATTTAAGACTTCAATCAAAAAAGGAGAATACACGTAAACATCATTTGCGTAATAAAAAATTTCTTTGGCCATCCATTGCAACTATTGCTGTACTTTTTTTATCATTATTTTTAGTCATTACGCAATATAATCAACAAAAGGAAAACAAAGGTATTCCAGATAAATTTGAAATAGCACAAGATGATTCAAGTAATCAAACGAATGAACAAAAAGCGGAATTATTCCATTCTTTTGAAGATGATTCGAATTTTGAGAGTAATAATAAAAAATTATATCAAGAAAAACATGCAATTTATAAGAACGACGTACATGAAGAAGATTTTGTAGTGACTATTGGTATACCGGATACTGATGTAATGAATATTGTACCGATCTCTGTAATTGTTAATAAAGATCGAGGTAGTCATTGGATTGATTATTACAATTATGTTTATGAAAATATTGATGAGGAAGAACTTGGACTTTATGATTACTATCCATACAAAGGTACGCTTAAAATGGAAAATAACCAAATCACATTAGATTTATTAGCTGACCATCAATACGATTCTGGCACGTCTAAAGAAGAGATATTTTTTAAGAGCTTAAATTTTTTTAAGTATCAAAATGTCGATACCATATTTCTAAAAGAAGAAGCAAATCCGGGTGTAAATTTTTCACATACTGGAAAAATTTACGAATATCAAATTAACAATACCCAGAGTGGATATTTGATTTATTCAACGAACAACTACACCTATTTCACTCCAAGTCCAAATGAGTATGAATCGATTGAAGATGCATTGTTGGATATGAAGAAAGAAAATCAAATATACAATTTACATCCTTCCATTCCAAATCAATTTAATTTTACTGTGGATGTAAGTAATACTGAACAATTAGTACTTATTTTTCATAATAATGTTCATTTAAAGGAAAATCATGAAACCATTAGAATGATAGAAGCGATATTACTCACTGCGAAAGAATATGGTTTTGATACTGTTCAATTTAAAAATACTAACGTAAAAAATATTGGACCATTTGATTTGGAACATCCTATACAAGTTCCAATCGCACCCAATCCAGTACAAATGGATATGCTTGAATAATATAATGGGTTGTCATCGACAACCTCTTTTTTAATGGAAAAAACAATAAAATTTGAATAAATATGGGCGATTCCTTCATAATAATGTACTGTTACTTTAAATTTGGACAAGCAGCCTGTAAATAGAAAAAGAGGAGGATCAGAATGATAGAATATGTTAAAAGATTGCTGCTTGCAATACTTATGACAATCATTTTAGCAGCATTAATAATAGGGGGGAAGCAGTCAATAGCGAATGCCGAAGAGATATATTATGATTTAAACTGGGAATTGCCCACAAACGGAGTAATTTCAGATATTTATGGATCGAGACATGGGAGCCATAAAGGAATAGATATTGCTGCTAAAATGGGTACACCCATTCATGCAGTAGATTATGGTGTTGTCAGTCAATCATATTTTTCCGATACATATGGAAATGTTGTATTTATTAAACATAGTACTGGTTTTGAAACCGTCTATGCTCACTTACAAACTAGAGAAGTCAAAAAAGGGCAACAAGTAAAAAAAGGAGAAATGATTGGGCGTATGGGAAATACAGGAAAATCCTCTGGTCCCCATCTTCACTTTGAAATACATAAGCATCAATGGACCGTTACAAAAGAAAATTCGATTGATCCCTTTGTAATTTTTGGTTATGGTAAAGTTGGACAGCATATATTCGCAGGTAATAAAAAGATTGAACATGCAATAGAAGTAACAAAAGACGTATCTCACAAGCCAATTTTGTACACAGTAAAAGATGGTGATACGTTATGGGACATAGCAGAAAAATATAATACAAAAATAAGTGTTATCATAAAGTCAAACAACTTATCCGATGAAAAAATAATACCTGGACAAAAGTTAATCATCAGTAACCGTTCGAGTTGAGTCAACTTACTTTACATATTATAACCTTTATAGTAATATTAGTTTGACAAAAAAATAAAGATTCATCTTCGGGGCAGGGTGAGATTCCCGACCGGCGGTATTAAGGAACTTTTTCCTTTAAGCCCGCGAGTCTTATTTTAAAATAAGACAGGATTTGGTGAGAATCCAAAGCCGACAGTATAGTCTGGATGGGAGAAGATGGAGGTTTCGAATGAAGTGGTGTATACTTCCTAATACTTGGTGTATTACACACGTTAGTTTGATATACTTAAAACATCCCCCGAAGAATTAATTCTTCAGGGGATGTTTGTTTATAAATCACTTTAGTCGAAACCGGGTCTCCCTCTTCTTACGATGAATCAAAAGGGAGAGAGGATTGTGAAAAATTTAGGAGTAAAAGCTTTTGTAGCAATTGGAATGTTAAGTGCCATAGCTTATGTATTGATGCTACTTAACTTCCCAATGCCAATGTTTCCAACTTGGCTAAAAATTGATTTTAGTGATGTGCCAGCACTCGTTGGTGCCATCATTATGGGGCCAGCTGCAGGTGTATTAATTGAATTGATTAAAAACTTGCTTGATATAATATCAACCGGTTCAGAATCTGGGATACCGGTAGGACATATTGCTAATTTCACTACAGGTCTTTTATTCATATTACCGACCTATTTTGTCTACAAAAAGGTACAATCGAAAAAAGGTGTGATTTCAGGACTAATTGTTGCAACAATAATTACAACAATTGGAATGAGTGTACTGAACTACTTTGTTTTTTTCCCAATGTATGAAATATTCATGGGATTTAAAATGCCAAAATTAATGATTATAACGGCGATTGCGCCTTTTAACTTCATAAAATGTATCATGATTTCGATTGTATTTATTGTATTTTACAATAAGATGGCTGAGCGTTTAAATAAAATGCGTACAGCTTTTTAGTGGATTAAAATGAGGCTTTCCGAAATAGGGAAAGCCTTTTTCCGTTATTGTATCGTGAACGAATATTTATAAATTATTCAAACTTGTTTGGATCTCCGTCGAATGGCTTGTCACTTACACGGATTGACTCCGTTGGACAACCATCATGAGCATCCATTAAATCTTCTTCTAGTATGTCAGGTATTTCTGCAGTTCCATTATTATCATCTAAGATGCAATAGGCGATACCTTCATCATCATAGTCAAAAATATCTGGTGCAGTTGCACCACATGCCCCACATGCTATACAAGTTTCTTTATCTACTATTGTATATTTTGGCATCTTGTTTACCTCCAATAGTCAATTCTTCATGCTGTAATGAACAGTAAAAAAACCGGATAACATTAATATTTTAAGTCTATTATTTCGACTTTTCAATAATAAGCACCCTTTTAATAAAAGGTTCTCTTACTGATTTAACAAATTAGACATATAATACAAAAGTTAATTGAATAAAAAACTTTAGTATATTCATGATAAAATAAATTTAGGTGATTAGTTGTGAACTTTTTAACTGTAATGATTTTATATTGTATTTCACAATTTAAAGGTGAACGTTCAATTAACGCTGTATTTTATTTGATTCAAGGAAAAAAATCTTCACAAACGATACAAGATGCAATTTGGTATTCTTTAAGTCATGTGTTTTCTATTTACCCCGATTTAAAGAAAGAACAATTTCAAGAACAAATGAAAAAACTAGTGATGCTTCAGTACATAATTTTAGATAAGAAAACCGTTCAAATAACGGAGCTAGGTGAAAAGAATTTAAGACAATCGCTAGAAAAGTACCCCATCCCAGCTGAATTAGATGGATGGACATATAAAGATATTGACCAGAAGTTTTGGCAGCGACTTAGTCTGATTGTACAAATTGTCTCGAATTTAGGAAACGGGGATTCCAAATTTATGCCCGTTCAACGAGACTTTTATACACAAAAATGGGTTAAGCAATGGCTGTACACATGGAATACGAAGTATAACAAACAGATTTTATCAAAAAAACTTTATCATGAGTTAGAGCAAATTTTATCACAGTTTGAAAGGAAGAAAAAAAATCCAAACCTTTTTGTTGCAAGACTTTCAGGTTATCAACAGCCAGGACTGACTATTTCACAAATTGCGAACATATATGATATGGACGAGTATTATTATTTAGTTGTTTTTCGAAGCATTATTCATTACATGATAACGATTATTTCAGAACAACCACAAAAATATCCATTATTGTACTCTTTAATAAAAAATGAGAAACGGGAAATAGTTTTAACAGAATCGACAAGAAAGACATTACATTTAATAAAGATGGATAAATCCATTAAGGAAATTGCAAAAATCAGAAAACTAAAAGAAAGTACCATTGAAGATCATATTGTTGAAATAACTTTAATGGATCCTACTTTTCACATTGAACGATTTGTTAATCCTGCTATTCAAGAAAGAATTCGCACGGCAATTAAAAAGCTAAATACTAGAAAATTAAAAAGGATTAAAGAAGAGGTCTCAAATGCAGATTACTTTTCGATTCGACTAGTTTTGTCTAAGTGGAGTGATAGGAAATAAATGAAAACAATGAATTTAGAACAAATTTTACAACAATATTTTTCATATAAAAGTTTTCGAACAGGTCAAAAGGAAATTATTCAATCTGTATTGAACGAAAATCATACACTCGCATTATTACCAACAGGTACTGGAAAATCTTTATGTTATCAGTTACCTGGTTATATATTAGATGGAATTATTTTAATAGTTTCACCGCTTCTTTCATTAATGCAAGATCAAGTAGAGCAAATGAAATTAATAGGAGAAAAAAGAGTAGTCGCAATCAATTCTTTTTTAACTTTTGAAGAACGTATTTATATATTAAAACACATTCAAGATTATAAATTTATTTATATTTCACCAGAAATGTTACAAAACGAGCAGATTATTTCTGTTTTAAAGGATGCCAACATTGACCTTCTTGTAGTCGATGAAGCTCATTGTATTTCCCAATGGGGTTATGATTTTCGTCCTGATTATTTAGAACTTGGCATAGTTCGAGAAAAACTAAATAACCCGCTGACTCTTGCATTGACAGCTACAGCAAAATTAGATGTTCGTAAAGATATAAAAAAAACTTTATTGATCGAGGATGCAAAGGAATATATCTATTCTATGGATCGACCAAACATTGCTCTACAAATTGAAAGAATACAGGACTATCCTGCAAAACTGAATCGATTAATTGAACTTGTTGATCAATTACAAGGTCCAGGCATTATTTATTTTTCAAGTAAAAAGAAAGCAGATGAAATTGCCGCTATAATCAATGAAAAGGGGATTGGTCAGGCTGCATCTTATCATGCTGGTCTTGAACAAGAAATGAGAATACTACTTCAGCAGCAATTTTTATACAATCATATCAATATTATGTGTGCAACGAGTGCTTTTGGGATGGGGGTCAATAAAGAAAATGTACGTTACATCATTCATTTTCATCCACCGCTAAATATTGAGTCATATTTACAAGAAATAGGTAGAGCAGGTCGGGACGGTAAGGATAGTATAGCGATTATGTTGTATTCAGATGACGATTATTTTTTGCAGCAACAATTGATAGAACATGAATTACCTAATGAAAAACATATTGATTTTTTTGTGAATCTTGTACGAAGTAGTAAAGGTAATGAAGTTAATCAAATTACAAAGTATCAACCGTTCCCGGGTTTCACAGATGTCCATTGGCGACTTTTATGGAAATTTTATGAGTCAAGTAACAATTTACAAGAGTTTCAAATGAATATGACATCTTTTATACAGTCGCGTTTAAGTATAAAAAAAGAAAAACTTAAGGAGTTGACAAACTGGATTACAAATAGTGGTTGTCGGAGAAGGAATATACTACATTTATTTGAAGAAGAAAACGAAGAGGTTGAAAATTGTTGTGATTATTGTGGGATTGATATGTCCTATTATGAAAAACAGAAACCAAGCGACCAGGGGAAACAAATACTTCAATGGAAAGACAGATTAAAGTCAATTTTTTCATTTTCAGATTAAGGAGAAAAAAGATGAATAAACAGAAAGAAATTATAAAACAAATAAGTGATCGAGAATTGATGGCAAATTTTTATTTATCACAAGGTATTTTATTGATCCTATCTTTATCATTAACACCGTTTTTCTTTTCATCTTTTTGGGAAGTTTTTAGTTTATTTCATTTTGAAAGAGTAAAGCAAGTATTGATCATTGGTGGAGGAGCAGGATTACTGGTTGTACTTTTAGATTTAGTTTTAATAAAACTTTTACCAGCATCGTTTTTTGATGATGGAGGCATTAATGAGCGTCTTTTTACAAACCGAGGGTTTTGGAAAATTGTATGGATTTCATTACTTGTAGCCTTTTGTGAAGAACTTTTATTTCGTGGAGTAATTCAAACGAATTTTGGTATAGTTATAGCAAGTCTAATCTTTGCAATGATCCATGTTCGGTACCTAAATAATAAATTTTTATTTGTTTATGTTGTGTTGCTAAGCTTCTTAATCGGTTATATTTATAAAATAACAGCAAATTTAGCAGCGACCTTTATGATGCATTTTGTAATTGATTGTTTCTTAGGTTTATATATTTACATTAAAAATGGTCGTACGAATACCGATATACAGAAATAGGGGGGAGGACGAATATGATTCAACAAGACCAAGCTGATAAGTTAAGAAAGGTAATTCAAGAAGAACATGAAAGTGGAATAGAAGTTACATCAAGTTTGCCACCAAGAAGTGAATATCATAAAAATAAAAAAAAGAAACAGATAAAAATTCAATATCCGATTATTAAATTCCTTGTTTTGTTATTTTTAATGCTCCCCATTATTCTTGGATTGTATTACTTTTATTTTCTCTTAAATTCTGATGTGAAACCTGTCATGAATAATCAAAAAAGTGATTATTTTGAACAAGTTGAATTTGAGTAATGTAAAATGTAAGAATATGTCCGACAGCTTGCCCATATGTATAAAGTAGTAATTGTAGTATGGGGGCTGATGATTGTGGAAGATGCAATAAAAAATTTGGAACATTGGACAGATGAAGTAACAAAACAGATGTTACAAAATGTTGTGAAACGAAAGCGGAAATTCGATAAATTTGAACGCCGACATCTAATTATTATGTGGTTAACGATTTTTAGTTTTGTATTCTATGCCATTTTTCTTTATTCAAAAATTTTCGTCCCATACTCCTATTCTGCATCAGTAATGTTCTCTATATTTCTTTCAAATCATATAAATGTGTATTTTATTGTTCTCTGTTTCGGATTATATGGATATATGCTTGTCTTGAAAAAGAAAGTTGATAAATATGAAAAGGAGTATCATGCGCTTCGATGTGAAATTATTGATAAGGCACCTGATTTGTGGAAAGGGGAAGCATGGGAAAAACGACATCTTGTTTTTGAGATGATGAAAAAAAAATACGATATTAATTTATACCATGAAAATAAATAACCTTTGAAATGTATTAATTGACAAATGAATTTGGTCTCGTTCGATGAACACATATGGCAATTTTTCATAATATGAAAGCAGAAGTTGTTACAGTCAGGAGGCCAAACATATGCGGTTAGAGTGGATTGGAGAAAATCAGGTCAAACTGTTTTTGTCAACTGAAGAATTACTTGAACGTGGTCTCACACAAGATGACGTCATCAATCATACCTTAAAATGTCATCCATTATTCTTTGAAATATTAAATAAACTATATAATGATTTTGATATTGCATTTATTAATACCCATCTAATTGATATTCTGACTTTTAATCAACATGAAATTGTGATTTTATTTACCATAAATGATGATGACGAGTTGTTTATTGATGATGAATATGACCATTTTTGTCATAAAGAACAGCTTATTTTTCGGTTTCGCGATATTGAACATGTCATTCAATTAGCAAAGCGGGTATCTCATCTATATGGTGGAGGAAAATTATATAGCTATAATAATGAATATTTTTTAATCATACCTAAGTTTGTAGATAATGATTTTGATAAAATAACGACTATTATAATGGATTACGGAGACTTGATAGACTTGTCGCTTTCTTTTATTTCTGAATACGGGAATGAAATTATTAAGCAGTCTGCTGTTCAAACGATAAATAAATACTTTTTAACGGTTTGAGCTCTTATTTAGGGCTCTTTTTTTCTTCGATGTTTCTCAGTTTCTTACCAGTGGCAATTTTTCAAGAATGATTACTTTCATAATATAACTATAAAATCTATTAAACATAAATAAATGGATTCGCTTTCATTTTCCTTGCAATAAAAAATTTTCGGTGTATACTAATGTTGAGGAAGGATTGCGATTCGTAATATTAGGAGGTTTACAAATGGCCACCCAAAAGGGTTCTGAAAATATGACTAAAGATGATATTTTAACATCAACACAAAAAATCATTCGTGAAGCACTAGAAAAACTTGGTTATTCTGATGAAGTATATGAATTATTAAAAGAACCACTACGAACTTTAACAGTAAAAATCCCTGTTCGTATGGATGATGGAAAAGTAAAAGTATTTACAGGATATCGTGTTCAACACAATGATTCAGTTGGGCCTACAAAAGGTGGAGTTCGATTCCATCCAAATGTAACTGAAAGTGAAATTAAAGCGCTAGCAATTTGGATGAGCTTAAAATGTGGAATTGTAAACGTACCTTATGGCGGAGGTAAAGGAGCAATCATTTGTGATCCTAGGACAATGTCAATACGTGAATTGGAGGCATTAAGTAGGGGATATGTAAGAGCTATTAGTCAAATAGTCGGTCCGACGAAAGATATTCCAGCTCCCGATGTTTTTACGAACTCACAAATTATGGCATGGATGATGGATGAATATAGTAAAATAGACCAATTTAACTCCCCAGGCTTTATTACTGGGAAACCGCTCGTATTAGGTGGTTCCCATGGTCGAGATTCAGCAACTGCCAAAGGTGTAACGATTTGTATACGAGAAGCTGCAAAAAAACGAGGAATAGACTTAAAAGGTGCTAGAGTCGTAGTACAAGGCTTTGGCAATGCTGGCGGATATTTATCAAAGTTTATGCACGATACTGGTGCAAAAGTAATAGGTATTTCGGATGCGCACGGTGCCCTTTATGATCCTGATGGATTAGATATTGATTATTTACTTGATCGACGAGATAGTTTTGGAACTGTCACGAATCTATTTAAAAATACAATTACGAATAAAGAATTATTAGAATTAGATTGTGATATCTTAGTTCCTGCAGCAATTTCTAATCAAATTACGAAGGAAAATGCTCATAATATTAAAGCAGATATTATTGTCGAAGCTGCTAATGGACCAACAACGTCAGAAGCGACAGCAATTTTAACAGAACGTGGAAAATTGATCGTTCCTGATGTATTAGCTTCTGCTGGAGGAGTTACCGTTTCATATTTTGAGTGGGTACAAAATAATCAAGGTTATTATTGGACGGAAGAAGAAGTAGCTGAAAAATTAGAAGAAATCATGGTTCGATCCTTCGAGAATATTTATAATACAGCACAAACAAGAAAAATTGATATGCGTTTAGCAGCCTACATGGTCGGTGTACGAAACATGGCAGAAGCGTGTCGTTTTAGAGGTTGGGTATAATCATAATTTTATTTTTAACTATATTATTTAAGGGTCAAACTCCTGCAATAAACAATGTCTAGTATGTTATTAACGTTTAAGGCTAGATGTTGTATAATTGTTGCAAGGTATGACCCTTTTTTACATTTGAAGTTTTTTATTTAGGAGGAATGTGAAAGATGCAATACGAAGATTGTATCATAGTAGGCGGTGGTCCTTGTGGTCTAGCTGCTGCAATTTCATTACAAAATATTGGGATCAATCCTTTAGTTATAGAAAAAGGAAATATTGTTCATGCACTGTATCATTTCCCAACCCATCAAACTTTTTTCAGCACGAGCGACCGTCTTGAAATTGGTGACGTTCCATTTTTAACGGAAAATCGAAAACCGACAAGAAATCAGGCCTTGGCTTATTATCGAGGTGTAGCTAAGTTAAAAGAATTAAGAGTAAATACTTTTGAACAAGTTTATGAAGTAAGAAAAACGGAACAAAGCCATTTTCGTGTAAAAACATCCAAAGGAGAATACGAAGCTAAGTTTGTTATAATTGCAACAGGATATTATGACCATCCAAATTATATGAATATACCAGGTGAAAACTTACCAAAGGTTTCCCACTATTTTAAAGAAGCACACCCATATTTTAATACAGATGTTGTTGTTATCGGTGGTAAAAATTCTAGTGTTGATGCGGCAATTGAATTAAATAAAGCTGGCGCAAGAGTAACTGTATTGTACCGGGGGAATGAATTTTCAAACCATATTAAACCTTGGGTGTTACCTGAATTTTTATCATTAGTTAAGAATAACAAAGTAACCATGGTTTTTAATGCACATGTGAAAGAAATAACAGAGCATTCGGTCATTTATGAAGTTAACGGAGAAACGAAGGAAATTAAAAATGATTTTGTTTTTGCAATGACGGGATATCATCCTGATCATAATTTTTTAAAGCAAATCGGTGTTACCATTGATAAAGAAACAGGAAGACCAGCATATAACGAAAAAACCATGGAGACGAATGTTCGAGGGATATTTATTGCAGGTGTGATTGCAGCGGGAAACAATGCAAATGAAATATTTATTGAAAATGGCCGTTTTCACGGAGATATGATTGCGAAGGAGATTCAATCACGATTGGATCAATAATGTTTAAAATTTTAATTAAACGATTCTCATTGTTTAATATCCATGATACGATTATATTAAATCGAGTGAAATGGGGTTAATCATGATCGCCATTATATCGGCAGGAATAGCGCCAGGATTTGCGTTATTAAGCTATTTTTATTTAAAAGATGAATACGAAAAAGAGCCAATATTAAACGTTTTTCGCGCATTTTTACTAGGTGTAAGCTTAGTGTTCCCAATAATGTTTATTCAATATGTCATCGATGTAGAAGGGATATTGCCATCATCATTTTTACAAGCTTTTTTTTCTGCAAGTCTATTAGAAGAATTTTTTAAATGGTTTATATTATACTTTACAATCTACCAATCCAGTGAATTTGATGAACATTATGATGGGATTGTTTACGGTGTTTCGTTATCCCTAGGTTATGCAACTTTAGAAAATATTCTTTATCTTATAGGACATGGAATTGAATATGCAGTCGGACGGGCGTTTTTACCAGTATCGAGCCATGCCTTATTCGGTGTTATAATGGGGTATTATTTAGGTAAATCGAAATTTTCGAATCCAGTATATAAAAAAAGATGGATCTTATATTCATTTTTTATCCCTTTTGTTTTTCATGGTATTTATGATTACATTTTGTTAAAACAAGAAAATTGGTTTTATATTATTGTCCCGTTTATGATTTTTCTATGGTGGTTAGCGTTACGTAAAGTTAAAAAGGCAAAACATAGTTATATTATTCATTTTGCTGATGAGCGATCATCATTATAAATAAAAAGGGCTTTATAGCCCTTTCAGCTTGTAGACAAAGTCCCTAACTAGTGGCCAAATCTACAGGTTTTTTTTGTATAATAGGGATAGAATTCTTGGTTAACGGGGGAAATTTAGGATGTTATCGAAGCGTACAGACAAT
>NZ_JAOUSE010000070.1:0-13314 GCF_025660415.1 Pallidibacillus thermolactis | reverse complement strand
TCGATTATTGTCTGTACGCTTCGATAACATCCTAAATTTCCCCCGTTAACCAAGAATTCTATCCCTATTATACAAAAAAACCTGTAGATTTGGCCACTAGTTAGAGACTTTGTCTACAAGCTGAAAGGATAGATGGAACATTCATGTTCCTCTATCCTTTTCACTTCATTTACACTGTTGCCACTTCTTTATTAATTGTAAAAAAGCAGGTACTGTTGCAATCATAATAATAGTTAAAATTGCACCAGAGATAAAAAAAATAAAATTGGGGACAAATTTAAAATGAATAAAAACAATCGATGAAAAAATAAATAACCCGACAAGGAAAATCTCAAAAAGTAATAATAGGCTTAAAAAAAGTAAATATGAAAACACAAATTGCTTATGTTTTACGTGTTTTAATGTAAACACATCCCAAGTGTATTCTGCTAGTTTCTCCAATATTTCCACCCCTATATAGTCATGTTTACTAATTAGTATGTCCATCGGGGAAGAAATATTATCGAAAAATTCCAAATTAAAATAAATTTATTTTTTAACGTGTTCTTCTAAAGTGAAGTACTAAAAAAATTGAAGAAATTATTATTTTTTCTTTATTTAAGTAAACACTATTAAAACTATAACAGATAGTTTTGTTTATTTGTTCACAAATTACTTTCATTATCAATTCTATTCATGATAAACTTTCTATTTGGAAAGGTGGGAGAACATTGGAGGCAGCTATTCGATTTGAACATGTCAATTACTCAATAAATCACTTACATATACTAAAAAATTTATCGGGTATCTTTCCTAAAGGGAAAATTACAACTTTAGTCGGGCCCTCTGGTGCTGGTAAGTCAACAGTTTTTCGGCTTTGTAATGGCCTTCGTTCAGCGAATACTGGGAAAATATTTATTCATGGCAAATTAATTACCGACTATCATCCGGTTGACTTACGTCGTAATGTCGGTTTAGCCTTACAAAGTGCACCGATGATCGATGGTACAGTTTTAGAGAATTTACAGTTACCATTACAACTTCAAGGAAAAAAACTACCAGAATCAGAAGCAAAACATTTGTTACAACTTGTTGGCTTAGATAACTCATTCCTTCATCATCATGCGAATGATTTATCTGGTGGACAAAGACAGAAAGTTTCCATAGCCCGTACTCTTGTAAACCGCCCAAAAATACTCCTATTAGATGAAATTACATCTGCGCTTGATCGGGTTTCACAACAAGATATAGAAAATTTGATTTTACGGATTAAAGAAAAATTTGGAACAACGATATTGTGGATTACCCACAACTTGCAACAGGCATTAGATGTTGGTGATTACACTTGGGTGATGATGAATGGTGAATTAGTAGAATCAGGTAAAACTTCTTTACTCGAATCACCTACAGATGATCGGGTTAGAGAGTTTGTAAAGGGGGACGGAACGAATTGAGTTATCTGAATTTGACTTTGTCGCTTGTTTTCGTTCTTATTCCAATTTTATTATCAAAAACTTTAAATTTAGGTTTAGAAAAAGATACTGTGATAGCTGTTGTCCGTTCAACCATCCAGTTGTTAGCCGTCGGATTTATTCTACATTTCGTATTTAACTCAAAAAATTATATATATATTATCTTAATGATTATTTTAATGATTGTAGCTGCTACACATAATGCTCGTAAAAAGGGGACATCCATACAAGGAATTACATGGAAATTAGTCGTTACTTTTATTTTTATTGAGATATTAACACAAGGTATTCTTTTAGGATTACAAATTGTCCCACCAACAGCCCAATATATTATTCCAATTAGTGGGATGATGATTGGTAATTCAATGGTGTTAGGAATCCTTTTTCTTAACCGTTTTACTGCAGAATTAAAGAATCATCAAGATCAAACTGAATTAATTCTTTCTCTGGGAGGTACACCGAAACAAGCAGTCCATAATCAACTTGTATCTGCAATTAAAGCAAGTACCATCCCAACAATCGAAAGTCAAAAAACTATGGGGCTCGTGCAACTTCCTGGTATGATGAGTGGTCAAATTATTGCTGGAGCTGATCCAGTACAAGCGGTACAATTCCAGTTACTAGTCTTATTTCTATTACTAACAACAGCCGTTGTCACCGCTATTTTACTAGGTTTCTTATCTTATCCGACACTTTTTAATGAACGGATGCAATTTCTAAAAGAACGAATACAATCTGAATAAATAAATACTATTAAGCTGTTTTTTTGTGGACTACCCCCATTCAAGTAAGATATTTTAAGCGGCTTTAGTTCTGTATTCAACAGGACTAAGGTCGTTAAGTCTATCTTGATATCTTTCATTGTTATAGAAGTAAAGTATTGCTCTTGCGAATTCATCAAATGCTTCATATCAATGTAAATTATACTTTTTGCATTTGAGAGATCCCCAAACGATTCCTTCGGCGTTATCAATACGTATTTTTTAACTAATCCACCTTAAGATGATCATATCATTGTAACAACTTTTTTATTTCTTATCATGAATTAATTTCAAAATTATTCATACTATTTTTTATTAGGTATTGAAATTTTCTGAAGATTTTAATAAATTTTATAATAGAGTAATGCTATTTACTCTTTTAAGCATAACTTTATATTAACTACATACAGAAAGCAGTTTACGTTCTTTTATTAAAGAAAGGGGGATAATCATGGACGTAAATGGTATTTTACAGGTAGTAAAAAACAGTCAATTCGTTTTTCCTGACAAAGAAAAAGAAAAACAAACGGCGATAGGTTCAAGTAAGGAATTTGAAAGACTACTTCAATTTTCCCATGAAAATCCGATTCAATTTTGGGATCAGGTTGCAAAAGAGCTCGTTTGGTATGAACCTTGGAAAGAAACTTTGAAAGGAGAATTACCTGACTTTGAATTTTTCTCTGGTGGTATAAGTAATCCTTGTATTAACTTACTTGATCGTCATGTTGATAATGGCGTAGGAAACCGGACTGCTCTCATTTGGGAAGGTGAAAATGGAGATACGAAATTCTACACGTACAAGATGCTTCTGGCAGAAGTTAATCGATTTGCAAATGTATTAAAATCCTTAGGTGTAAAAAAGGGAGACGGTGTTGCGATATTTTTACCTAATTTAGCTGAAGCCTTTATCGCTGTGTTAGCGTGCTTCAGAATCGGTGCAGTATACAATACAATTTTTTCTGGGTATTCTGAGAAATCTCTAAAAGATCGATTAATTAATTTTGAGCCAAAAGTCGTTGTTACCTGTGATGCTACACCTCGTCGTGGCAAGGTTATTCGATTAAAAGAAAAAGTCGATCACGTTGTTCCTGAAATTCCTTCTGTTAATGCGGTACTCGTCGTAAACCGATTAGGTATTGAAGTTGAAATGAAACAAGGACGAGATTTTTGGTGGGAAGAATTAAGAAAACAGGTCAGTATTGAATGTGAGCCTGAACGACTTGAAGCCAATGAACCAGGTATCGTATTCTATACTAGTGGAACAACAGGTAAACCGAAGGGAGTTGTTCATTCAGGTATTGCCTTTGTTGTACAGAATTATATTTATGCAAAATACCATATGGACCACCACGAAGATGATGTATTCTGGTGCACAGCAGATATTGGTTGGTTAACAATGCATATATGGGGAATTGCAGGTTCCCTTGCCAATGGTGTGACGACCGTTGTTGTGGAAGGAGCCATCGATTATCCTTCAAAGACAAGATATTATGAAATAATTGAGAAATATCGTGTAAATAAATTATTTACGGCACCTACAGCACTTCGGATGCTTAAAAGTATGGGTGAAAAGCCATTAGCGGCCTTTGATTTATCCTGCCTCGAAGTTATTTCACTCGTCGGTGAACCATTTGATCCAGAATCATGGCAATGGACATTTGAAGTATTAGGAAAGAAAAAGATTTGTGTAAATAATACATGGGGACAAACAGAAACAGCGGGATGTCCCATTTCAGGTGCTGCTTGGCTTATGCCAATGAAACCAGGATCAGCGGGCATTCAATTTTTAGGTGTAGATGTAGCAGTAGTAGATCAAGAAGGAAAACAAGTTGAACCAGGAACATTAGGAAATTTAGTTATACGAAAGCCTTTCCCTATGCTCTGTCGAACGTTATGGAAAGAGCCAGAGCGTTATTACCAAACCTACTTTAGTCAAGTAGAAGGCTGTTACTTTGCCAGTGATTTAGCACTAGTTGATGAAGATGGATATTTCTGGGTTGTGGGAAGGTCTGATGATGCATTTAATGTTGCTGGGCATAGGTTAAGTACAATGGAGATTGAAAGTGCTGTTTTAGAATGTGAAGGGATTTCGGAAGCTGCTGTTGTTGGAGTTCCTGACCCAATTAAAGGTGAAGTTCCTTTAGTATTTGTTAAACTTTCCGAAGGTTATGTTGGAAGTGCAAATATAACCAAAAAAATAAATCAAAGTATTATTCAACATATCGGCAAAATTGCACTGCCAAAGAAAATTATATATACTGACACATTACCTAAAACGGTGAGTGGAAAAATCATGCGGCGCTTATTAAAAGAAATCTATGTCAAAGGAACCGTTACAAGCGACATTACAGGACTGGAGGATACTGGATCTGTCGATCATATTCAAGGTGTATTAACGAACGAAAAGTTAAATTTATAATGGCTGACTTTTTTGTCAGCCATTTACATTTTTTACACTTTATATTCGTCATGTTGTAAATTTGAAGATGTACAATCATGAAATCTTATTTATCTAACGGCTCAAGTTCACTTTCTACTAACCATTTGTAATATTTAACATGTGATCCATCTCTTGTATCGATGTAACTAACCATATATACTGTTGTTTGTTGAACAGATTCAATTTTTGCTACTGCTCCATCCATTCCTTCTTTATATTTAACATGGAGTAATACTTCATCACCTGGTTTAAAAGGTTCTAATCCTGCTCTATCGATATCTTCATGTATAACCCATTTATAATCCTTAACACGATTTCCCCAAGTTGACGGTACATAGGATACCTTATATGCAGTCGTTTCATACGCACCGTTTACTACTCCTTTGGCACCTTCCATTCCTGGAACATGATCTGCTCGAATTATTACCCGACTATCAACAGGGTAGAGTGGATGTTTGGCAGTAACTAAATATGAGGGTGTTTCTTCTTTTGTACCTGAATAACTTAAGCTCATATATGTATTCGTTTCATTTTCAAGGTTTGCCTTATTTTCTCCATTACAAGCTGCAAGAAGTAAAGATAGCATACAAATATAAATAGCAAATGTATATCTGTTCCTCATATCCATCCCTCATTTTAATAAAACTATTCTTCATATGTCTTTTGGTTGTTTTTTCCTTTTTAACTATTGTTTCTTGAAACAACAAATTCATTCATCTTTTTTTAAAATGAAGTATAGGATCTCTAAGACTTTACTTGTGGCTCAGGAAATTTTCTACATATACATTTTTCGATATTTCTCATATATTCTATCTATTTTTTGACAAATTTCTCAGGAAATAATTTCGTATGGTAAAAAAAGTGTCGTTTTCCCCTAGGAGACAAAACGACACTCATTTATCGTAGTAGTTTTTATAATTTTATTTTAATATTAAAAAGCTCCACTTTTAATGGTATAGTATAGCATATCATTACAAATATAAGTTTTTCAATTACGAAACAACAAAATAGAAAGCTATGTGTCTATCTATCATATATTGATGTTCATTTGTTTTTTAGTGGAATTCGACTACAATAGTATACATCTTTAATATTTTTAAACGTCATTATCTTTAATTCTGTCACTATTAATTCTTAAAAGTTATACAATATTCATAGGGATGGAAAAATTTCAGTCCTAAAAATTTATAATCATGCAAATTCTTTTTTCATAAATTGGACCGAATTATACGTATCATAAACGTCTTCAACTAACCGATTCAAACGGGACAATACGTCATTATTTGTGATCTCTTTCTTAATATAATCCTTATCTTCAATAAATACATATTTTTGAACAATCGTCGCTTTCATATAAGATAAGATTGGCTTTAGCTGTTGCTCTACCATTAAATAATGTTTTGGTGATCCTGCTGTAGCTATGATACCGACTACTTTATCAATCAATGCCTCTTCAGGTAAAAGATCAAAAACATTTTTTAATGTACCCGGAATGGATGCTTGGAATGTAGGCGTCCCTATAATAAGTGCATCTGCACTCATCATTTGATGTATTAAATACTTTGTATCACCTACATAGTCACGATAATCTCTTCCATCACAAAACTCGATATTCAAATCCCCTAAATGAAGATGTACCGTTTCAACTTCAGAATATCTTTTTTGAATTAAATTTAAACTATATTCCACAGCAATTTTTGTTTTTGATCCAACAATCGAGCCAGAAATTCCAACAAATTTCAAAGAATGTTCCTCCAATTCTTTAATCCAGAGCAGCGCATCTAAAGGTGCTTTCTTGATTAATGATTTTACTAACCGAATAAAAAAGGCTAAAAATATTGTCTCGACCAAACATAATACGAGTTTGATTATTAACACTTCAATCAAACGTTTGTTTAATATATTTTTTCAGGTGAAGAAAGCATTCCAACAAACGTTTGATTAACTTGAAAGAATGGGTAAAAATATCCATTCTTATAGAATACTAATCACATTTTTTGAAAAAAAGAATAACAATTCTTTCATTCGCACTATTTATTAAAAAGTCCCAAGACACATTACTTGGGTGTTAAACAAACGTTTGATTACTCCTTATTACTGTTTGCAGCCGCAAGACGTACCACATCCACAGCCACCACTTGTATCTAATTCAGGAACGCCTAACAGTACTAACCCTGTCCCATCCTCATCTTGTACCATATCTAATGTAAAATTATCTGTACTGCCCACCTCTGGATCAAATGCAACCCTTATGCCATTTATAATTTCTACACGATCATTTTCTTCGGGTTCATCTGTTGTAAATCCATATTGTGGTCCGCCGCATCCCCCTAAATAATATAAACGAAGTCCTTCCGCTTTTTTTTGTTTCAAAAAGTTTTGAATTAAATCTCTTGCGGCATCGGTAATCTGCATAAACTTTCTCCTCCTTGTTTAACCATACTTTGTCTCTTTATATATAAATATTTTACTATATAAATATAATCTATTGAAAGGGTTTTCCTAGGCTTCAATCTTTATACTAACTTTCTTGTCCTTTAAAAAAGCTTTGCAAATCAAAAACCATTTGCAAAGCTTTTTGTATAGATTTATTTAGTATGTTTTTTTATTAAATCAACGAATGCATCAACAAACGATTGTAGAAATTGGCGAGTATCATTGTTGAACATTCCATTCTCGTCCAATAATTCATGAACAGAGCCAATATATGCTTCTGGTTGTTGTACAACAGGCATGTTTAGGAAAGCAAGTACTTGACGTAAGTGATGATTTGCCCCAAAACCAGCAAGCGTTCCTGGTGATTGAGAAATGATTGCTGCTGGTTTCCCATTCCATACACTTTCGCCGTATGGGCGAGAACCTACATCTAAAGCATTTTTTAATACAGCTGGAATAGAACGGTTATACTCAGGTGTTACAATTAGTACAGCATCAAGTCCTTTAACTGTATGACGAAATTCAGTAACTTCTGCCGGTGTTCCTAATTCCTCTTCCCAATCTTGATTAAATAAAGGTAAGTTGCCTATCTCGACAAATTCCACCTCAAATCCATCTGGGAATAATTCAACAACGTTTTTAGCCACTTTACTTGAAAATGAATTTTTACGGAGACTTCCTACTAAAACACCAACTTTTGTCATATGTCACCGTTCCTTTCTTCTCTATTTCGAGATAATTTTAATCGAAATAAATAAAAAATTCAAATAAAGTGACTTCACAAAGAATGATTTTTTATTGTTATTCACTAATTATTTTTAATCTCATCAAAAATGCTTGTATTCTAACTTATAGTATTTATTCAACATTCGGGTTCTAAGTCATTTTTATAAAAAAAGGATACTCGAACTTGAGTACCCAATTCATTCATATAAAATTTATTCCGAAATATTAATAAGGTTCTTCATTTAACTTAATCGGTGTTATTATCCCGTTTTCCCAATCTGATCGAGTGATTGCATAGATTAATGTATCCATAATCGTTCCATCATCGTTTTCCCATGCATTTCGCAAATAGCCTTCTTTTACAAACCCACATTTCGTTAAAGCTTTTCGCATCGGTATATTATCATGACGTGTGTATGCTTCAATGCGAATCTTTTTATCGGGTAGATTAAAAATATAATTTTTAATCCAGTTTACCGCTTGTGTCCCATATCCTTGACCACGCCACTCTGTAGCTAAACGAACATCGAATAACGGTATTGTGTCATTTATATCGTCGATGATAATTAAGCCTATTTTCTTGCCATCCCTTATAATCCAAAATGTTTCACGACCATCTTGATACCAGCCATTATGAAAAGATTGAATTACTTTATACTTAGATGGATGTGGATCACTATGAAATTCCCATGTGTTTTCAATGAAGAAACTCACCAAATCTTCTAACTCATCTTTTAAAGGGGTAAAAGTTAATTCTCCCATCCGCGTCAAACTCCTTAACCTTATATTTTCTTCCGAGTCCCTTTATTCATTTATATCATATAGTTGGTATATTCTGCATTTAAAATGGCTAAACCTATTAAAAATCTGCTATGACAAAGGATACATGCTCAAACTTTAGTAAAACATAATTCTATACAAAAAAGGTTCTTCCAATACAAAGGGGAAGAACCTTTTAGAGATAATTAACTTATAAATTGAATAATATAATTCAATAAAAATAGACTAGCAATGATAAATAAAGGTAGGGATACTTTTTGCACCTTTCCAGTAGCCAGTTTTAAAACAGCAAACATAATAAATCCAAATGCAATACCATCGGCAATACTATAGGTGAAAGGGATCATCGTAATAATAAAGATTGCAGGAAATGCCTCAGATAGATCACGAAAACTTAAATTTTTAATATTTTGCACCATCAATCCACCAACAATAATTAACACTGGTGCGATAGCATTTGAAGGGATTATATTTACGTACGGAATAAAAAATATCACAATTAAAAATAAGATACCAGATGTAATTGCTGTAAGACCTGTCCTGCCTCCTGCACTAATGGCCGCTGTGGTTTCTGCCGATGCCACTGTGGGACTTGAACCAAAAATCCCAGAAAGGAAAACAGAAATTCCATTGGCTTGAAAAGCTTTCCTAAATTTTTCTGGGCGTTCCGCAAGGTTTACTAGTCCACCTACTAATCCTAAGTTTTCAAATACAACAACCATTGTGATTGAAAATACCGCAATTAAAAATGGTAATGTTGCCCAATGCTCTACAGAAAAGGCAAAAAAGATCTCAGCATAACTCTCTATTGAAAGGGATTGATTTGTACCATTCGGTAAAATGTCAAATAAGAAAGCAATGGCTGTTCCTATTAAAATCGTCCATAAGAAGTTTGCCTTTACATTACGAATAAACAATATTAATCCAAAAATCAATGTTAAAATTGTTGCTAACACTTGTGGATCATTGAGATTCCCTAACGCTACAATGGATTGTTCACCACGTTCAATGATATGCCCATTTTCAAGGCCAATTAGTATTAAAAATAATCCAATTCCAATGGTTATAGCCTCTTTAAGTGTATTAGGTATCGCATTATTAATTATTTTTGTTAACTTTGTAAACGAAATAACTGTGAATACAATACCAGATATCACGATCACACCAAGGGCATCCTGCCATGTTAGTCCCACGGAATGAACAAGTGTATATGAAAACATGGCATTAATTCCCATTCCAGGTACAACAAGGATAGGTGCATTTGCCCATAATCCCATGATTAGACAGCCAAAAAATGAAGTTAAAATCGTAGCTAACATTGCACCTTCTAGAGGCATACCAGCCTCAGAAAGAATTAATGCATTAACGGCTATAATATAAACAATGGTGAAAAAGCCTGTTAATCCAGCAATGATTTCTTGTTTAGCACTTGTTTTGTGTTCCTTTAAATGAAACAAACCTCTTTTCATATTCAATCCTTTAAATTCTTATCCCTCACCCACCCGCTCTTTCTATTAAAGAGCAACATATAACATTTTACTAATAAAAAAATGATTGTCAATGGATATAATTTCAAAATAGAGCTTGAGTAAATCTCACCCCTTAAAATACACAAATTTAAACTTTCAATAACCCACGGAATCCTCTAACGCTATAATAAGAATCTGCACCGTTATGATATACAAATACATGTCCATAACGATAATCACAAAAAAGTGCTCCGCCGAGTTTACGAATATCATCAGGAGTTTTTATCCAACTCGATGTTTTCTGATCAAAAGGTCCAAACTTTTGTAATTCACGATATTGTTCTTCCGTTAAAATTTCGATTCCCATCTCATTCGCCATATCCATCGCACTTGTTTCCGGTTTATGTTTTTTCCTTGACTCTAACGCTTCTCGATCATAACAAACCTTTCTTCGTCCCTTCGGACTTTCCTTTGAACAGTCACAAAAGATGTATTCACCGGTCTTTTCATCTACACCTATCACATCTGGCTCGCCTTCCGTTCGCTCCATTTCATACAGTGACCACAGTTTCTCTGGATTTGCTTCCAATTTTTCTTGAACTTTTGCCCAGTCGAGCCCTTCATGACGATGCATATTTTTCTCAAAGCGATCTTTCAATATACTTAATAATTCTATTCGTTCTTTTTGGGATAGTTCTTTATTACTGTTCGTCATTTAAGTTTCCTCCTTTACCATGTCAATCCATATACATAATAAGTAATTATATTTTGAGTGTACTTTTTCGCCCTCCATATTGCAAAATTCCTAACTTATTTCTCAATGATTATCATACACTATATTTATCCTTATCCATAATTACTATTTTTATCTTTGACGACAACACCTTCTAATAATAAAAAATTTCAACAAATGATCCTTATCCACTGCCAATGCGGTTCTACTAATTCTTCACAATTTGGAATACAATTTGTCTGATGATATAATTAAAAACTACTAATTCTTGTTAAATATAGGAGGATTTAGATCCGCAACAAGTTTTCCAAGAATTAAATGTTATAATTCCTTAAAAAACATGCTCTGCTTCCCCTTTTCACATCCACAATCCTTTAAAAATAATATTGAATTTAAAGATCATAAGAATGGTTTACGATCTAACGGAGGTTTATCAATGTATAATAATGGGAAACAACGGAAGATCATATTAGATTTGGCGGTTTCTCTTGACGGTTTTATTGAAGGTCCAAAAGGAGAAATAGATTGGTGTATTATGGAACCCGATATGAAATTCACTGACTTCTTAAATTCAATTGATACGATTTTATATGGAAGGAAAAGCTACGATTTATGGGGTAATTACACACCAAAAAAACATGATTCCGACACCGATAAAGAAATGTGGAGAATACTTCATAGTAAAGAAAAAATCGTGTTCTCAAAAACTAAAAAGTCCGATGACCAAAATACTGTTTTCATTAATGATCATATCGTTGAGGAAGTCAATAAATTGAAGAATAGACCAGGAAAAGATATTTGGTTATACGGCGGGGCTAGCCTTATTACAACATTTATTCATTATAGACTCATTGATGAATATAGATTGTCCATCCATCCAGTTGTTTTGGGAGCTGGAAAACCATTGTTTAATGATTTAAACGAACGGTTAAATTTTAAACTAATTGATACAAAAACTTTCTCTTCCGGTGTCGTCCAACTCATATATCAACACAAATGAAACTAACAAAAAAGGAAACAAATTACCCTCACATAGAAATACCAAATGTGAGGGATTCTTCTCCCTTAAATGGAATCGTGAATTTCTCAGCAACTCGTATTAAAGAAGAATTCCCTTAACTCCTAAGTCATTTGTTCAACTCATTCAGATCTACTAAGAAACTGAACAGGTGGAATCACATGCCTACAATGGCATATTATATGGTCTACCTACATTACAAATGTTGCTGTTGGATGACCTTCAAATATCGGCTAGAATGAAACATGAGACTTTAACTTTCATCAAATCCTTCTTATAAAAATATACAAAAACAAGAGTAGGAAACAAACGGCAATAGAATTTAAAAAAATGCTGAAATCAAAATTTTTAATGTGTATAATTAATAGATAGTTGTGCGCTTATGTTGCATAATATATCGTCTATATTACTTGCATCCGTTATAAAAAATGACCAAAAACATTCGATAAGGAGTGAACGACTATAGAAACAGATATTATTCTCATCCTTAAAATGATCATTATCGGGTTAGTTCAAGGATTTACAGAACCGATCCCCGTTTCATCTAGTGGACATGTAATGATTGCAAGTGAAATTTTAGGACTCGGTGAACAAGGTTTCACTTTTGCAATACTTACAAATACCGCTTCATTGCTTGCCATCCTTTTTATATATAGACATGATATAAAAAGACTTACAATCAACTCATTACAATTTCTGAAAACGAAAAATGAGCAATACAAAAGTGATTTTCGTTTTGTTTGTTTTGTTGTCGTCGGAACCATTCCTGCAGGAGTTCTCGGCGTTTTACTTAAAGATGTAATTGCAGAAAATGTAGGGATGAAAACAATCGCTATTATGCTATTCATAACAGGAATTGCGATATGGTTGATTCGTAATTTGAAAGGTTCGAAGGACGATAGCGATATTTCGTTTAAAGATTCTATCCTTATAGGATTAGGGCAATCTTTTGCATTATTTCCAGGCATTAGTCGTTCCGGTGCTACGATTATTTCTGCCATTGCTGTCGGCTTAAAACAAGAAACCGCACTTCGATTCTCATTCATGTTATATATTCCAGTAAGTCTCGGTGGTGTCGTTCTCGGGTTTTCTGATTTTCTTGAAGAACCAAATAAAGCTGACCTTGCACTCCCATACTTAGCGGCTTTTATCGCAACACTATTGATGACATATATCGCTTTAAAATGGTTTATGGGAATTATGAAAAGCGGGAAACTTGTTTATTTCACTTATTATTGCTTTATTGTCGGGATATTACTACTAATATTCTTTTAATAATAAAATAATAAGTAGAACTGCTAAATTAGCATTCCATAAAAAAGAGACGCCTACTAGGCGTAGACGCCTACTAGGCGTCTCAGCTTGTAGACAAAGTCCCTAACTAGTGGCCAAATCTACAGGTTTTTTTGTATAATAGGGATAGAATTCTTGGTTAACGGGGGAAATTTAGGATGTTATCGAAGCGTACAGACAATAATCGAAATCAATTGGAAATGGTGG
>NZ_JAOUSE010000007.1:0-100178 GCF_025660415.1 Pallidibacillus thermolactis | reverse complement strand
TGGACATGGAAAAGACCATGTCCAGCCTAAATAAGATAAGAATCTTAGAAAATGATGAGCAAAAAAAGACAAATCCCAACTCAAATGAAGCATTTGAGTTGGGGTTTGTCGACAGTCTGAAAGGGCTTTATAGCCCTTTTTTATTTAAAGATTTTTTAATTTATTCTCCATATCTTTAATCTTCTTGTTAATTTCTGTCATTTCATCTGATAGTTTCTTCTTTATTTCTTCATTATCTAGATTTTTACCAAACTGGTCTAATTTTTCGTCTAGAAGTTGTTTGTATTTTGATATTTCGGCTTTAAGTTGAGCTTTTTCTTGTTCCTTACTAATATTTCTTTTTTTATGTTCTAGTTCTTCTATTTTTTGTTTATATTCTTCAATTTGTTTATCTATGGAACTTTCGGTAAGCAATTGAGGCTCAATAAAGTTGTTGAATAATGTTGGACGATTTCCAAATAAAGAACTTGTTTCTTGGAAAAACTTTTGCATTTCTTCATGTAATTTACGAAATTCTTGTTCGATACTTGGTTTTAATTGGTTTTGTGAGGTCATTTGATTCCAAATTTCATCAAATTTTTGTTGGTCTTTATTTTTTGTAGCCTCTTCCAATTTTCTTCTAAATTCTTCAAACGTTTTTTCATCTAGTGTGTTTGTTGAAAACTTATAAATTGCACCATTTGGTGCTTTCATTTCCAACTCTTTCTGACCATCAATCATAGGTTTAAAAAAATCTTTATTAAAAAATGGAAACACAACGCATTCCTCCTTTTTATCAATAACTTTTGACTTTGACTATATTTGACCTTTTTCTAATTTCTATATAAAACAATTTTTTGTTTTTGTCAAGTAGTATTTTAACCAATAAAGACGAAATTATAATTTCGCTTTTAAACACAGCAATGCAAATAAAGTATTTTTTTTAAAATTGTATTTAAAAAGTTCTTGTTGAATAAAAATCCAATTGCTACAAAAACTAGCTGTAACGTAAATGAAATCCTATGGAGGGATAAACATGTTGAACTCAAAATGGCTGAAAGTAATTGGAATCCTATTTTTCTGTACCATTTTACTTTCTTCAGGTATTCATATTCGTGAAACTAACGCTTTTTCTAATCAAGTGATTCAACACGGTGCAGTCGGAGATGATGTAATCGAATTGCAATCGCGACTTCAATATTTAGGTTTTTATAATGGGAATATCGATGGTGTATTTGGTTGGCGAACGTATTGGGCTTTACGGAATTTTCAGTATGAATTCGGATTAAAAATTGATGGATTAGCTGGACCTAAAACAAAAGAAAAATTAGTCAAGGCAAGTAAATATAATGAACAGTATGTGAAAGAAAACATTAATAAAGGTAATAAGTTTACTCATTATGGTGGAACGGATTTAAGTAAACAGTCAAAACCTAACAAAGGACAACCTTCTAAAAAGCAAGGTAAAGGACAAGCTGGTTCTAGTCAGCAACAACAGCAGCAACAACAACAGCAACAAACTAATCGAGGTAATACTGAACAAGGACAGACAGTACCACAAAAAGTAACAGCCACCCATGTACCAAATGGTTTTTCACAAAATGATATAAATTTAATGGCAAATGCAGTATATGGCGAAGCAAGAGGAGAGCCTTATATCGGTCAAGTAGCAGTTGCAGCTGTCATTTTAAACCGACTTGAAAACTCCGCCTTTCCAAATACAGTTGCCGGCGTAATTTTCGAACCTGGTGCTTTTACAGCTGTTGCAGACGGCCAAATTTATTTGACTCCAAATGAACAAGCAAAAAAAGCTGTACTAGATGCAATTAACGGATGGGACCCGACAGGGGAAGCCATTTATTACTTTAATCCTGATACTGCTACAAATGCATGGATTTGGAGCAGACCGCAAATAAAAAAAATCGGAAAGCATATCTTCTGTAAATAAGGGGTGATATTATGATACGTAATATTTTAATAGGGGTACTTACAGTCGGAATTATAGGAACAGGTGTCTGGGGTTATCAAGAACATAAAGAAAAAAATGCATTATTAATCAATGCTGAAAATAATTATCAACGGGCTTTCCATGAATTGACATATAATATAGATTTACTACACGATAAAATTGGAACAACTTTAGCAATGAATTCAAAAAAATCTTTATCACCCACATTAGCAGAAGTTTGGAGACTCGCATCCGAAACAAATAATACTGTTGGCGAATTGCCACTTACTTTAATGACTTTTAATAAGACAGAAGAGTTTTTATCAAAAATTGGCGAGTTTACTTATAAAACAGCTGTACGGGATCTAGATAAAGATCCACTGACACAAGAAGAATATAATACATTAAAGGAACTTTATAAGCAATCAGCAGAAATTCAAGATGAATTAAGGAAAGTCCAAAACACGGTATTAACGGACAATTTAAAATGGATGGATGTTGAAATGGCTTTAGCATCAGGTAAAGAGCCAGCGGATAATACGATTATTGATGGATTTAAAACCGTTGAAAAGAAAGTTGAAGGCTATTCGGAATCCAATTTAGGACCAATGGTTAACAGTATGGAAGAAAAAGATCATAATTATAGTACGTTACCGGGGAAAATGATTACGAAAGATGAAGCGAAAGAAATTGCAAGAAAATATACGGATGCTGATAAAAATGCAAAAATTAATGTAGTTGACAATGGTGAAGGAGCAGAATTTGGATTCTATAGCGTATCAATTAAAGGAAAAAATAAAGATATTAATTTAGATATTACAAAAAAGGGCGGTCATCCAATTTGGGGGATCAATAATCGACCAATTGGTAAGGCAAAAATTAGCTTAAATGAGGCAAGTTTTAAAGCGGAACAATTTTTAAAAAAACGTGGCTTTAAAAATTTAAAGCTTTATGAGAGTCTGCAATATGATAATACGGGTCTTTTTACATTTGTTACAATTAAAGATGATGTGTTAATTTACCCAGAATCGATTCGTTTAAAAGTCGCTTTAGATAATGGTTCGGTTATTGGCTTTTCTGCTGAAGAATATTTAGGAAAACAGAAAGATCGGACCATTCCTAAGCCTAAATTAACAGTAGATGAGGCGAAATCAAACATTAATAAGAATGTAGAAATCATGGACCACCGCATGTCACTTATTGAAAACGATTTAAATGAAGAGGTACTTTGTTATGAATTTATTGGTACCTTAGATCATGATACTTATCGTATCTTTATCAATGCTTTAGATGGTAATGAAGAATTTGTTGAGAAACTTTATAATCCAGAACCGATTTATGATAATGTGATTGAAGGAAGGGCCTAATAGGCTTTTCCTTTTATTTTTTTCATGTCATAATAGAATTAACTTTTTGATATTTTATTCTGTCAATGGGTAGGGATTATAATGTTTAATATTGGTCAAGAAGTAATTATTGAAGTTTTTAAGGAACATATATGGCAAAAATATAAAAGTAAAATTATGGATGTTAGTCAGGAAATTTTATTCATCGCGTATCCTGTTCATATGGAAACAAATAAAATATTGTATTTGTCTAATGGTAAACAAGTAAAAGTGTCTTTCGTAGATGAAGATGAACAAGCCTATGAATTTATTTCATTGATAACTGGAAAGAAAAAAGACACGATTCCATTATTAAAGATTATTAAACCAAGAGAAAGCGATATCGTAAAAATCCAACGACGTCAATTTTTACGTATTAATTGGGCTATAGATATAGCTGTTCATGCAATAAACAGTGAATTTCCTCCTTTTACGACTGTTACTTCTAATATTAGTGCAGGAGGAATGTCAATCATCGTAAATAAGCAAATTCATTTAAAATTAGGACAAGAAATACTGTGTTGGCTTGTTTTACCACGAACAAATGGGACTTATCATTACTTAAAAATAAAATGTAAAGTAATTAGGATTCAAGAATTAAATCAAGCAAAACATCTAGTATCATTGGAATTTGTGAATAAAACAGAACAGGAAGAACAGATGATCATAAGATTTTGCTATGAGGCACAAGTTATGATGAAAAAAAAGAAACAGGAATTTAGTATATTATAATTATACAAAATCTATACTAATTATAAAAAATAAATTTGGTGTGGAATTATGAAACGAGTAGAGCAAATAATCATAAAGTTAATCATTATTCAAGGATTTTTCTTATTGCTTAGTCAAATACTCCTTCATCACTATAACTTGTTCCCGGAATGGCGGGAGCTAATCCTATATGAAGGTGTCGGAGGGGACAATTTTACGAAAATCGTTGAGACATTTAATATCCCTTAATTGATCGTATTTTATATTAAGAGAGATCACCCACTTTTAGGGAACTCTCTTTTTTTAATAAATCTAAAAAGTAAGATGATGTCTTAAAAAGGTCATTCCTTATATTTGTGATTCTTTTCTTATAGGTTATAACTATGATAATATAAAATTTAGGATTAATCCTGATATACAATTGAAAATTGAAAGAGGTAAATTAGTGATGGTTAATAAAAAGATTTCAATTGCAATTGATGGTCCAGCCGCTGCAGGTAAGAGTACAGTTGCAAAAATTATTGCTCAAAAGCTTTCTTACATTTATGTCGATACAGGTGCAATGTATCGCTCTTTAACATGGAAAGCGTTACGCGAAGGAGTAGAGTTAGAAAATCCAGATAAGTTATTTGAATTATTGAAGAAAACAGATATCACATTAGTTAATGAAGCGAATAAACAAAAGGTTTTGGTTGATGGGATTGATGTAACAGAAGATATCCGCAAACCAGATGTAACAAGAAACGTTTCAATCGTCTCAAAACATGAATCAGTCCGTAATGAAATGGTGCGCAGACAACAGGAGCTCGGTAAAAATGGTGGCGTCGTTATGGACGGAAGGGATATTGGTACACATGTTATGCCCGGAGCTGAAGTAAAAATTTTCTTATTAGCTTCAGTTGACGAACGGGCTATACGTCGCCATCGTGAAAATATCGAAAAAGGAATCGAATCTGATTTAGAACAAATAAAAAAAGAGATTGCTGAAAGAGATAAACTTGATACAGAACGGAAAATTGCTCCTCTGAAAAAAGCAGATGATGCTATAGAAATTGACACAACTTCTTTAAGTGTAAAGGAAGTAGCAGACAAAATTTTAGCTATTGTGCATGAAAGGATTGGCTAACATGAATTTTTATACAGTGGCAAGAGGAATAGTAAAGCTAATCATGTCCTGCCTTTATCGCATTGAAACTAAAGGATTGGAAAATATTCCAAAAGAAGGTGCAGTTCTACTATGTGCGAATCATATACACAATCTTGATCCACCTTTAGTAGGTATCACCATGAAACGACCTGTTGTTTTTATGGCAAAAGAAGAATTATTTAAAGTTCCGATTTTAGGGAAAATTGTTCGTAAAGCAAATGCTTTCCCAATTAAAAGAGGAAAGGCTGATCGTGAAGCAATACGAATCGGCTTAAAAACGTTAAGAGAAGGAAAAGTATTAGGGATTTTTCCCGAAGGAACAAGAAGTAGAACGGGTGAACTAGGTAAAGGACTATCAGGTGTTGGTTTTTTTGCTTTACGTTCTGATGCCACTGTTATACCTTGTGCTATAATAGGACCATATAAACTTTTTCGAAAAGTAAAAATTATTTATGGTAATCCTGTTAACTTCAATAAATTAAAGGATAAAAATGCATCCATAGAAGAGGCAACTGAGCTTATTATGACTCATATAAGAGAAATTTTGATACAATATAAATAATTCAAATTTTATTTTGTTATAGAAGGGAATTTCATTCTCTTTTCATAAAAGTAATTTTACTGTTTTTTATTTTAAGGAGGAATACACAAATGACAGAAGTGAATGAAAATACGAAACAAGAATTAAATGATGTAGTAGTTCAAAATTTTACTGTTGGCGAATTTGTAACAGGAACCGTTACTAAAGTTGAAGAAAAACAAGTAATAGTTCAAATTCCAAATAGTAAAATGGACGGAATCATTCCGATTAGTGAATTATCCCCGCTTCATATAGAGAAAGCTGAAGATGCAGTAACTGTTGGTCAACAGTTACAATTAATGGTCATTAAGGTTGAAGATGATGCAATTATCCTATCTAAACGCCGTGCAGATGCAGAAAAAGCATGGGAAGATTTAGCTAAAAAATATAAAAATAATGAATATATTGTAGCAGAAATTGTTGACTCCGTAAAAGGTGGTTTAGTGGTTAATGTTGGTGTAAGAGGTTTTGTACCAGCTTCGCTTGCAGACGACCGCTTCGTCGAAGATTTAAATGAATTTAAAGGAAAAACGTTACCATTTAAAATTGTAGAATTAGATAAAGAGAAAAATCGCCTTATATTATCCCATAAAGATGTAAAATTAGAACAAAAAGAACAAAAGAAAAAAGAAAGATTGAGCCAATTAAAAGCTGGTGAAATTATTAGCGGAACTGTTCAACGCATAACAGATTTTGGTGTTTTTGTTGATATTGGCGGTGTCGATGGACTTGTCCATATTTCTCAGTTATCTTTTGAACATGTCGCACATCCATCAGAAGTTGTGAATGTAGGAGATGAAGTAAAAGTAAAAATTCTTTCTGTCGACCCTGAAAGGGAACGAGTATCACTTTCCATTAAGGAAACATTACCAGGTCCGTGGGATAATTTAAGTGAAAAGTTAGCAATTGACTCTGTTGTAGAAGGTACCGTAAAGCGTCTAGTCTCTTTTGGTGCTTTTGTTGAAGTTTTACCAGGAGTCGAAGGTTTAGTCCATATTTCACAAATTTCTAACAAACATATTGGTACACCACACGAAGTTCTGGAAGTTGGTCAAAAAGTGAAAGTAAAAGTTTTATCGATTGATGAAGAAGAACAACGATTATCGCTTTCCATGAAAGAATTAGAAGAAAAAGCTGAAGAGGTACCTGTTGAATTACCAGAAGAAAACCGTGGTTTCCAACTTGGAGATATGATTGGAGATCAATTAAAGAAATTGAATTTATAATCTCATATAAAAGTTCATTCTGAATCGCTTTAATGACTTGGCAATTTTATGTCAAGTCATTTTTTATTAGTTTAGTCGAACGAGATTTTGTTTGAAATTACATATTTTTGTTCATAATGGAAACGATAGGAGGGAGAGTATATGTCTGGGTTTCTATTTTATTGGCTTACATGGGCTGGTTGGATATTCGTAACATTTTTATTGAATCGAACAAATCCATATCGTTTTCGCATTGCTTTTTGGTTGTTAGTTATTATCATTACATCAGTTTATCAAATAACAATTTTTGAAATGAATTTTTCGATCGCATCCATTATTTTGTTCGTCTTGAGTTTAACGGCTTTTATACATTTTTCTTTGTTAGAATTGCTATATGTAACCATTCGAATATTAATATTAGCCATTGCATCATCAACCAGTTTATTTGTTTCATTATATGATCCAGTGTGGTTTATTATTGAACAACCTTATATGAACAGTATTACGATTGCCTTTTTAAGTATTGTTTTATTTAACAAATATAGAGAACGAATTTTTGGAACAACTATTGGCATGTGTCTATCGGATGGAATAAGTTATCTCACTTTAAATAAACTCTATATCGAGTATACGTTAGGTTCCCTAACTGTACTGGATAGTTGTGCATTGACATGTTTTATTATTTCCATATGGTCTGGAATGGAATTTTTACAATCATATTATAGTCAAAAACAAGGACAACCGAAAAAAGGAGAAACTGTACAAAAATGAGCAGCATATACTTATATCCAGTTTTATTCGGTATTGCTAGTGGTGTTTTAGCACGTTTATTAATGTTACGAACTGATTATCGACAATATCCAACATACTTACATGGGAAGATTATCCATATAGCTTTAGGGTTTATTGCCTCCGTTCTTGGTTCGATTGCAATTCCATCATTGATTGAAGGTAATATTACAGCAACTACCTTTTTAACGGTGGCTGCTTCCCAATTTCGTGAGGTTCGTAATATGGAAAGGAACACGTTGGAACAACTTGATCAGTTTGAGCTCGTATCCCGTGGTAATACGTACATCGAAGGCATCGCTGTCGCTTTCGAAAGTCGTAATTACTTAGTTATATTTACATCGATGGCCACAACTTTGTCATTTATATTATTTGATTTTTGGATTTCAATAATTATTGTAATTGCCTGTATATATTTGTCTCGGCTGTTGATGGATGGAGGTAAATTGAGCGATATTTGTGAAATTGAATATGTTAAACCACATTTTGAAGGTGAAGGTTTGTATGTTGATAATATTTACATTATGAATATTGGACTTCCAGAAAGACAAGAAGAAATAATGAAATATGGAATGGGGTTCATTTTAACACCGAAAAACTTTAATGCCAATACAACACTTGCAAATTTAGGGCAGAGACAGGCAATTTTACATGATATTTCAACAGCTCTTGGAATTTATAAAGACTCTGGTACGCCTGCCTTAACACCTTTAGCGAAACGAGACTTAGAAGATGGACGTGTCGGTATATTTGTTTTACCACAAATTCGAGATATTGATAAAGCGATTAAAGTAATTGGCAACACACCAACATTAGAAAATGCTATTCGTATGCCAACCGAGAGAAAAAAGCAAGAAGGAGGCAATCGCAATGACGCTTGAGAAGGTGATTCTCGCTGTATTGACCACAAATCCAAAAAAAGCTCCTTCTGGTGTAGCAGTTTTCCATTGTGATAATGAGACTGAGATGTATAGAATTGGTGCAAACTTGGAAGCCATATTAGATGGAATAGCTCATAAATTAACGGAAGAAATTATGATTATAGTAAAACATTAATTGGCATTAGTACATTTATTTGGTAAAATATATAATTGTGCTGATAGATCGTTAAAGAAGGCTGTCTAGGGAACTCTACCTTTATAGGCAGCTATTTCTTTTTATGTATATGGATTTGACAGTTTATTGTTTAATCTAATGAAAATGAGGTGTATACATATGGCTCTACCTGTGGTTGCAATTGTCGGAAGACCAAATGTAGGAAAATCAACGATATTTAATAGAATTGTCGGTGAACGAATTTCAATCGAAGAGGATGTTCCTGGTGTGACAAGGGACAGGATCTATGGTAAAGGTGAATGGTTAAATACTGAATTTAATATTATTGATACAGGTGGAATCGATATTGGAGACGAGCCGTTTTTAGAACAAATTCGCGCACAAGCACAAATCGCTATTGATGAAGCTGATGTTATAATCATGATTACAAGTGGCAGAGATGGTGTTACAAGTGCTGACGAAGAAGTGGCAAAAATTTTATATCGTTCCAAAAAACCGGTTGTACTTGCAGTGAACAAAGTAGACAATCCTGATATGCGTGATCAAATATATGACTTTTATGCTCTTGGATTTGGGGAACCATTTCCAATCTCTGGTTCGCACGGAATTGGTCTAGGTGATATGTTAGATGAAGTGGTTAAACAATTTCCTAAAAAAGAAATAAATGAATATGAGGATGATGTGATCCAATTTTCATTAATTGGAAGACCAAATGTAGGTAAATCATCTCTTGTTAATGCAATATTAGGAGAAGACCGTGTTATAGTTAGTAATATAGCAGGAACAACAAGAGATGCTGTTGACAGTCCTTATACATATGATGGACAGAAATATGTTATTATAGATACAGCAGGCATTCGAAAAAAAGGAAAAGTATATGAAAGTACTGAAAAATATTCCGTACTAAGGGCATTACGAGCAATTGAACGGTCTGATGTTGTTCTTGTCGTTTTAAATGCTGAAGAAGGAATTATTGAACAAGATAAGAAAATTGCTGGCTATGCCCATGAAGCTGGAAAAGGCGTTATTATTGTTGTTAATAAATGGGATGCGATTGAAAAAGATGAAAAGACATTACAGGAATTTGAAAGAAAAATTAGAAATCAATTTTTATTTTTGGATTATGCACCGATTGTTTTTGTCTCGGCAAAAACAAAAAAACGGCTCCATACTTTATTGCCAATGATTCAAACCGTTAGTGAAAACCATGCGTTACGAGTTCAAACAAATGTGTTAAATGATGTAATTATGGATGCTGTGGCAATGAATCCAACCCCTACTGATAAAGGTAAGAGGTTAAAAATTTATTACATAACGCAAGTTGCGGTTAAACCCCCAACATTTGTATTATTTGTAAATGATCCTGAATTGCTACATTTTTCATATGAACGCTTTTTAGAAAATCGGATTCGTGAGGCATTTGGTTTTGTTGGAACACCGATAAAAATTATTCCTCGAGCAAGAAAATAATAAAGGAAGTGTGATTATGTTAAATGAGAAGGTGACTATATTAGGAGCGGGAAGTTGGGGAACTGCTTTAGGGATTGTACTTGCAGATAATGGTCATGAGGTACGTTTATGGTCATATAATGAGGATCAAGTAAATGAGATTAATACTTACAGAACAAATGAAAGATATTTACCAGGTATTCAACTTGAAGGAAAGATCCATGCCTACGCCGAAATGTCTTCGGCTTTACGTAATGTTAAAACTATTGTAATAGCAGTACCAACCAAGGCTGTTCGAGAAGTGGTACGAAAAATTGCCCGTATAATTAAAAATCCTGTTATCGTTGTTCATGTCTGTAAAGGAATAGAACCAGATACATTAAAAAGAGTATCGGAAATGATTACGGAAGAAATGCCGGAGCATCTAATGGAAGATTTGGTCGTGTTATCTGGACCATCCCATGCAGAAGAAGTGTCAAGGCGTCAACCGACGACTGTTGCAGTTTCATCTAAGAACATCCGGGCTGCAGAATATATTCAAGATCTATTTATGAATGCCAATTTCCGAGTTTATACAAACGAAGATATCGTTGGAGTTGAAATTGGCGGTGCTTTAAAAAATATTATTGCATTAGCTGCAGGAATTTCAGACGGCCTAGGTTATGGAGATAATGCGAAGGCAGCTCTAATTACAAGGGGATTAGCTGAAATTAGTCGTCTTGGAACAAAAATGGGAGCCAATCCATTAACTTTCCTTGGCTTAACAGGAATTGGTGATCTAATTGTAACATGTACGAGTGTACATTCTCGTAATTGGCGTACAGGTAACGCTTTAGGAAAAGGTAAATCCTTAAATCAAATATTAGAGGAAATGGGACAAGTAGTTGAAGGGGTACGTACAACAAAAGCTGCAGTACAGCTAGCGGAAAAATATAATGTAACGATGCCGATTTCTTCCATTCTATATAAAGTCTTATTTGAAAATTTAAAACCGAAGGAAGCTGTGGATGAACTTATGAGCCGGAGAAAAACACATGAAATGGAAGATTTAACGAATATTATCGTTCAAAATAATGAATGAACTTTAAACAAATATTAATAAATGAATATTAAATATTGTTTATTTGTATGAAATAGGCCTTCGATTATACAGTTCATTTATGCCTTGCATAATATATTATGAAATTAAACTGACGGGAATGGGTAGATTGTCAAATTGACCGAAAAGAAGTGAACGCCTCCACTTTTTTCGGTCTTTTTTTATTTATTAAAAGCTTAAAAAACATTATATATAAAAAGTTACTCAATAAATTTGCAGTGAATGTCATTTTTAGTGGGCGAGTAAATTGTATGTTTTAAAACTTAAGAAGTGATAAATGCCGTTCCTTCCATTAGTCTACTGAATACATTAAAATAAAGGAGGTGGATAATATTGGGTAAAACACTAGTAATTGCAGGTCATGGAAAAAAACCGAATGGTAAATATGACCCGGGTGCGACCGGAAATGGATTTACAGAAGCAGATTTTATTCGAGATTATATCATACCAGCAATGAAGGAACGCGCACCTGATTCAATTGATTTTTTTACGGAAAAAAATTTTTATGCTTATAGATTAGCAGATACCATTACGGGTTATGATCAAATTGTAGAATTGCATTTAGATGCAGCAGGTCCATCAGCAGAAGATGGTCATATCATAATTCATAAGAATTTTAAACCAGATGAAATGGATTTACGTTTACGTGATGTAGTAAAAAAACATGTCGGTGTTCGAGGACAAAACGGATTTACTTATCGTGATAATCTTTATAATTGCAATGTATTTGCACGCCGAGGAATTGGTTATCGATTAATCGAAATGGCTTTCATCACGAATAAAAAAGAAATGGATTACTTGAAAGTTTATTATCGCCAATATGCACACGATTTAATTGCAGCCATTTTAGGAGCAAAAATTTCAGTAACCAAACCACCAGTAAAATCAAATGAAACATACACTGTTAAGAAAGGTGACACGTTATGGGCGATTTCTCAGAAGTATGGAATGAGTGTAGCTGAATTAAAAGAATTAAATAATCTATCTTCTGATTTGATTTATATTGGACAAGTTTTGCAAGTAGGAGCTAGCGATATCTCTCCGGTAAAAGAATCCAAACCAACGAAACAGAATGTTGCAAAAGACTTAAATCAAATTGGCCAATTCCAACTATGGTTAAATCAAACGTATAAAACGGACTTAATTGTTGACGGAATTTTCGGTGCGAAAACAAAAAGAGCCGCGATAATAGGGTTGCAAACTGAATTAAATAAACAATATAAGGCTGGCTTAAAAGTCGATGGAATATGGGGGCCAAAAACGAGAGCTGCATGTATTAATGTACGAATTGGTGCAAGAGGAAATATTACAAAGCTTATACAAGGGATGCTTTTTTGTAAAGGCTATAACCCTAAATATTTAGATGGGATATTTGGTCAAAAAACAGCAGATACCGTTTTGACTTTTCAACGTAATCATGGTTTAGTGCAGGATGGAATCGTAGGTAAAAAAACATTTGAAAAATTGTTTGCATAATATACTTGTTGAAGAAAAGAAGGAAACTAACCTTCCATTCCCAGTAGAACAATTGTTTAGTAAGGGATGTCAAAAGTGGATGATACTTCTCTCAGTTTACGGATCTGAGAGAAGTTATTTTTTTATGTATAGTATTAGCTTTTAGAATGAACGTAATAAATAATAAATCTGGACAAAGGGGCTTAAATCTCTAATTTGACACACTGTATCTTAGTTTTGATTTATGTTCAGAAGTTATTTTTTTGAGAATATTAATGATTGGTTGTATATGTTGGTTTGTTGTATACCTACCAAAAGAAATACGAATGAATTCATAACATTCAGCCTCTGTTCTTCCTAATGATTTGATGGTTCTCGATGGCTTTTGGTTTGTAATTGAACAAGCACTGCCGGTAGAAATTGCAAGACCATGCCTGTTTGCTTCAAGCATAACAAGTTGACCTTCCATACCTGTAATACGCAAACCTAAAATATTCGGTAAATGATTGGTTGGATCTCCTTCTACAACTATTTCCATCGGTACGTTGGTTTTTAATAATCGAATGATTTCGTTTCGTATTTCTGCCAATCTTTTTCTTTCTTCAATCATCATTTCACAAGTATTTGTTGCTGCTGCTGTGAAAGAGGCTATTCCAGGTACGTTGATTGTTCCTGGTCGAAAACCTTTTTCATGGGTTGTACCAGGTATTTGTGCATTCCAACTTAAATTCGGATTTATATATACAGCACCGACACCTTTTGGTCCATATACTTTATGACTAGAAATAGATAAAGCATCGATCTTTTGTTTATTTATATCGATTGAAATTTTACCAAATGCTTGTACGGCATCGCAATGAAAAATAACGTTATGATTGTGTAAAATCTCACTAATTGCATCAATCGGTTGAATCGTCCCGATTTCTGAATTGGCATATTGAATTGAGGCTAAAATTGTTGTACTTTTAATCGATTGCTTTAGGCAATTTAAATCGATCACGCCATATTCATTAATTGGTAGATACGTAACTTCAAATCCTTGCTTTTCCAACTTTTTAAAAAAATAATAGACAGAAGGATGTTCACAAACGGATGTAATTAAGTGGTTACCATTTTTTCGATGACTGTCAATTATGGATTGAAGGGCAAGAATATTTGATTCGGATCCTCCGCTTGTAAAATAAATCCCATTTTTGTCTACATTTAAAAGGCTAGCAAGCTTACATCGACATGTTTCTAACAGAATGTTAGCATTTGAACCAATATCATGTAAACTACTCGAATTCCCATAAAATTTTTTTGCCGCTTGTTGGAATACTTCCAGTGCTTCATCAGACATAGGCGTTGTTGCAGCATAATCAAGATATATCATTGATCCAATCCCCTTAATTTAAATAAAATTCTTGATTCTATCTTAAATATATGTCATGATATGTGTCAAGACATGTGTTAATACATTTTATAAAATCCTCGATTTGTATAAGTCGATGGTTTACAAAATGGAAAAAAGATAGATTCATAATATCACCTACTGTCTATCTTATTAAACTTTTAAGGTTGTATCGCTGTTTTGAATGTTTGCAGTGAAGTGCTTCGTACTACCTTCAAAATTCGTACACTGGACCTGTCCCATGAAATAGAGGAGGGTAATGATGAATAAGTATGAGGTAATCGTTATTGGTAGTGGAATTGCGGCTCTCACAATTGCCAATTGTTTATATAAGAACAAGAATGTGATTTTATATACAAAATCGAATAAATTAACCAGTAATTCGTACAAAGCGCAAGGTGGAGTAGCCGCTGCAATGGAAAAAGAAGATACGTGGGAAGAACATTTCCTAGATACACTTACTGCAGGTGTTTTTCACAATGATGTTCACCATACTGAATTGTTAACAAAAAATGCAATCCGATACTTGACACAATTAATAAATGACGGGATGGAATTTGACCAAGATCAATCAGGCCGACTTAGACTTGGTCGAGAAGGTGGTCTTATGAAACGACGTATATTACATTCTGGTGGCGATGCCACCGGGAAAAATTTAATGGATTTTATGTTTCGTAACGTGCAGGACAAGCTTACGATTGTGGAAAATGAAATGGTAATTGACCTCATTGTTCAAAATGACCAGTGCATCGGAATAGTCACAAAGGCTGTTCATGGTGAAATTCGTCAATATTTTGCGCCATTCACAATAATTGCAACCGGAGGAGCCGGACAAATTTATAAATTCACATCTAATGTTGAAACGATTACCGGTGATGGAATTGCGATGGCTTACCGAGCAGGTGCGGTTCTTGCTGACATGGAATTCATGCAATTTCATCCGACAATTTTATATAAAAATGGGGAGATACTAGGGTTAGTTTCAGAAGCTGTACGTGGGGAAGGGGGATTCTTACAAAATTCACGAGGAGAACGTTTCATGGAGCATGTTCATGAACTCAAAGATTTAGCTCCACGGGATATTGTAGCAAGGGCCATTTATCAACAATTACACAAAGGATATGACGTTTTTTTAAATATAACCCAAGTGAAAAATTTTGATAACCCAAGTGAAAAATTTTGCAAATCGATTTCCTACTATTAACCGGATTTGTCGATTGAATGGTATAGATCCTGACAAACATTTACTTCCTGTTATTCCCGGTGCCCATTTCATGATGGGTGGTATTAAAACAGACGAGATGGGCCAAACGACGATTAAAGGGTTATTTGCAGTAGGAGAAGCTGCTTGTACAGGTGTTCATGGTGCTAATCGATTAGCAAGTAATTCGCTTTTAGAAGCCATTGTTTTTGGTCATAAAACGGCTGAGGCAATTTTAACATCAGATATCAAGCTACCAAAAAATTGCAGTGTTCTTTTGAAAACAAACTCTGAATCTATTATCCTACCAACAAAACAAGAGATTAAAGAAAAAATGATAGCTTATGCTGGGATAGAACGTAATGAAATTAGTTTGAAGAGAGTAAGAAATTGGCTTGAGAGCTTTGACTTTTTTAATATAACTGTTTATGACCGAAGATGGGAAGAAATTGAAATTGTTAATATGCTTACTGTTGCATGGCTCATAGTTACTTCGGCGTTGGAACGAAAGGAAAGTATTGGTAGTCATTACCGAACAGATTATCCAAAAACTCCAGCGAAAAAAATTCGCCGGGAAATCACAAGACAAATACAAAAAGATTCAATACGTGCAAGAGGTGTAGAGATATGAACAAGATAAAATTAAAAAAGATGTTGGAAGCCTTTTTTATAGAAGATATCGGTGAGAGAGATATAACGAGTGACGCAATTTTTCCGATCAATGAGCAGGTGCGAGGAGTATTTATAGCAAAAGAAAATGGTGTGATTGCTGGGTTGGACATTATGAGGACGGCCTATCAACTCCTTGATCCTACAATTGAAGTCCATACGAAATTCAAGGATGGGGAGCGAGCAAAAAAAGGAGAGGCTATTGCCGAAGTGTTAGGACCTGTTCGGTATATATTAACTGGTGAGCGCTTAATTTTAAATCTTTTACAAAGAATGAGTGGTATTGCTACGTTAACAAAAAAATGTGTTGAAGCGTTAAATGATCCAACCATATATATTTGTGATACGAGAAAAACTGTACCTGGACTTAAAATGCTAGATAAATATGCTGTAACATGTGGCGGCGGAAAAAATCATCGCTTTGGTTTATATGATGGCATCATGATCAAAGATAACCATATTGCTTATTGTGGTTCGATTACGAAAGCCGTTCATGCGGTCCGTGAAAGATGTGGACATATGGTCAAAGTAGAAGTTGAAACGGAAACCCAAGAAGAAGTTCTTGAAGCAATTGAAGCTGGTGCCGATGTCATTATGTTTGACAACCGAACTCCTGAGGAGGTACGAGAATTTACTAAACTTGTACCTAATCATATTATTACAGAAGCTTCAGGGGGAATTACTTTAGATAATATTGCCATGTATGCACATACAGGTGTTGATTACATTTCTTTAGGATTTTTAACACATTCAGTTAAAGCGTTGGATATTTGTTTACAAGTAGATAAGGGGGTGGAATCATGAGAATTTTAGAAATTGTACAAAATAAACCAACAAATATGTTACCTGAAAAATACAAACAGATGTCCGTTGAAGAATTGGAAACGCGGGTAAGAAAGATTAAAGATAAAATGGGGAAAAAATTATTTATCCTTGGTCACCACTATCAAAAAGATGAAGTTATTCAATTTGCGGATGCAACAGGAGATTCGTTGCAACTTGCACAAATGGCTGCCCGGAACAAGGAAGCTGAATTTATTGCTTTTTGTGGAGTACATTTTATGGCAGAGACTGCGGATATATTAACAACTGATGAACAAAAGGTAGTTTTACCGGATATGCGGGCAGGTTGTTCATTAGCGGATATGGCTGATATCCATCAAACCCTACTTGGTTGGGAAGTCATGCAAAAGCAGTTTGGAGATACGATTATACCATTAACTTATATTAATTCGACAGCAGCAATAAAAGATTTTGTTGGTCGTCAAGGGGGAGCAACTGTAACGTCTTCGAATGCGCGTAAAATGTTAGAATGGGCACTGACCCAAAAGGACCGGGTATTATTTTTACCGGATCAACATTTAGGTCGTAATACCGCTTTTGATCTTGGAATTCCCCTTGAACAAATGGCGGTGTGGAATCCAATAATGGAACGTTTTGAATACGAGGGCAATTTTGATAATGTAAAAATTATTTTATGGAAAGGTCATTGCTCTGTACATGCGTTATTTACGGTGGAAAATGTAAAAAATATACGGAAAAAACACCCTGATGTAAATATCATTGTCCACCCAGAGTGTGCCCGGGAAGTGGTTGAGTTAGCAGATTATGCTGGTTCAACAGCATATATAATTGAGACGATTAAAAATGCGGAGCCTGGAACGAAGTGGGCAGTTGGAACAGAAATGAATCTAGTTAACCGTCTTGCAGCTAAGTATACCGATAAAAAAATTTTTTCATTAAATCCGTTTATGTGTGCATGTTTAACGATGAACCGAATTGATTTACCTCATTTAACTTGGGCAATAGAGATGATTGATAGAGGTGAACTTGTAAATCAAATTACGGTTGGAAAGGAAATAGCAGAAGGATCAACTTTAGCTTTGGATCGCATGTTGCAATTGTCATAAGTGGTAAAAAGGAAGGTTTCATATCTAACATGTAAAGTGTTTTTTAAAAGAAGTACTTCTCTCGATAAACTATCCGAGAGAAGTATTTTTATGTAATTTGAAACCTCAGAAGGTACAAAATCGTGGTTATTACATTTTTATTGACAACAGTAAGGATTTAGTTTTTCTCATTAATGCCAAAATTTATGTAAATAGAATGAATTCATCATTTTAGTATCCAAGTTAATAGTGTAACAATATTTTTAAAGATTACAACTTTATAGAATTATGTTAAAATAAGAAAGGATTGCAAAATGAAATAAACAAGGGGTGGTTTTCATGTCTCCTGCGATGATGAAAATGTGGGTTTCGTTTTTAGCTATGGGTATGATGTTTTTATCCGCGGTATTTATATATTTGAGTCGATATAAATTTAAAAAGAAACTATTTCGTGTAATAACAGCGTTTGTTGCTTACGGCTTAATGATCTATGCAGGGATCATTATGATATTAATTGTTTTTTCGGGGCCAACACCTGATTAAGAAAGAGGAGATGTGCATTGAAACAAACATTAAAGGTCAGTTTGCCTATTTTTATTATATTATTTTTATCAGGTTGCCTATATCCTAAAGAACGAATGGTACAAAAAATTCCGGAAGACAGCTACATAAAACAAGTTCAAGAGGCAGTAAATGCTTATAAGTCAGAACATGAAGGTCTATTACCAATAAAAACGAAAGAATCGATGACTGACATATATATAAAATATTTAATTGATTTCAACAAACTTGTTCCACAATATTTGACAGAAATTCCAGCAAATGCCTATGAGGCTGGCGGAATATTTCAATACGTTATCATTAACCCTGAGTCAAATCCAACAGTGAAAGTTTTTGATATGCAGATTGCTGATAAAATAAGAGAGATAAATATACGATTATCTACCCTTAAATATCCACCTTTTAATGAAGTTATTCATGGAAATGTGTTCAGTTTAGATTTTAAAAAAATTGGTTATGATGAAGAGCCAGTAATTAGAAGTCCATTTTCTGGTCAAAATCTCCCATTTGTCATCACTAGTGACGGAGAAGTCTTTGTTGATTACAGTATTGACATATACAACAAATTAAAAGAAAAAGAGATTGAGGAATTATCAGATGAATATGACCTTCGTTCAATTTTAGTGGAAGATTCAATTTTTGTACCTGCTTATTCTATGCCCTATACTTTGGATGAGTTTGGAGCACCAATTTTTATAGGTAAAAATTCATGATTATGTCATAACCCCGTTTCTTACAAATATATTGTAGGAGAGGGGTTTTTTCGTTTTAACTGAAAATTGAATAAGGAGGTAAAAAAACATAATTTGTAGTCATAAGTTATATGGACAACATCATAAATATGTATTGTCCAATATAGTAAAAACGGATAAATTATCCCAGTTATTGATGAACGGGAGGGGATTTTTTGGAGAAATTCGATATTTTTAAAGACATCGCAGAACGAACAGGCGGAGATATATATGTCGGTGTTGTAGGGGCAGTGAGAACTGGTAAATCGACATTCATAAAAAGATTCATGGAATTAGTAGTATTACCAAATATCGAACATGAAGCAGAACGATCTCGAGCACAAGATGAATTACCACAAAGTGCTGCAGGAAAGCAAATCATGACAACAGAACCAAAATTTGTGCCGAATCAGGCAGTAACCGTTCATGTTGATGAAGGATTAGATGTGAATGTACGTCTCGTCGATTGTGTTGGGTATACTGTTCCAGGAGCAAAAGGATATGAAGATGAAAATGGCCCAAGAATGATAAACACCCCTTGGTACGAGGAACCCATACCTTTTCATGAAGCAGCTGAAATTGGAACAAGAAAAGTGATTCAGGAGCATTCCACAATTGGTGTTGTTATTACTACAGATGGAACAATTGGAGAAATTCCTAGGGAAGATTATATTGAAGCCGAAGAACGTGTTATCGAGGAATTAAAAGAAGTTGGCAAGCCATTTATTATCATTGTAAACTCAACAAGACCATATCATCGGGATACTGAAAATTTAAGAAGTGAACTTCAAGAAAAGTATGATATCCCTGTCATAGCAATGAGTGTTGAAAACATGAGAGAATCAGATGTTTATAATGTGTTACGCGAAACATTATTTGAATTCCCTGTTTTAGAAGTCAATGTTAACTTACCGAGTTGGGTCATGGTATTAAAAGAAGACCATTGGTTGAGAACGAGTTATCAAGAGGCAGTAAAAGAAACTGTTAAAGATATTAAGCGATTAAGAGATGTCGATCGTGTAGTACAAAACTTTACAGAATTTGATTTTATTGAACGAGCTGGTCTAGCTGGTATTGATATGGGCCAAGGGATTGCAGAAATTGATTTGCATGCTCCGGATGAATTGTATGACCAAGTATTGAAGGAAATTGTAGGTGTTGAAATACGCGGTAAGGATCACTTACTTGAGTTAATGCAAGATTTTGCATTTGCGAAAAAAGAATATGATCAAATTGCCGATGCCTTAAAAATGGTGAAGCAAACAGGATACGGTATTGCTGCACCATCTATAGAAGATATGAGTCTTGATGAGCCAGAAATTATTCGACAAGGATCAAGATTCGGAGTACGCCTAAAAGCCGTGGCACCATCCATCCACATGATAAAAGTTGATGTGGAAAGTGAGTTTGCACCGATTATTGGTACAGAAAAACAAAGTGAGGAACTTGTACGCTATTTGATGCAAGATTTTGAAGATGATCCTCTATCGATTTGGAATTCTGACATTTTCGGAAGAAACTTGAATTCCATTGTCCGAGAAGGAATACAAGCAAAATTAGCGCTGATGCCTGAAAATGCGAGATATAAGTTAAAAGAAACCCTTGAAAGAATTATAAATGAAGGATCAGGCGGACTAATTGCAATTATATTATAAGTTTTAGACTCCAAAGATTGGGGTCTTTTTTTATCGTTTTTCGGAAACCGCAAAATGATCACAAATCTTTTTAAGTTGATGTTTAAATTGTATAAAAAATGGAAATAGTAATTATATAGAATTAAGTTTAAATTTTCGATAGCACATCTTAGAAAAAAACATCAAAAAACCGCTAACTTCTAATATTTATTCTTGCTATGCTGACTTGATTGTGATAATCTTTTAACAGAATTGTTCTTGATAATCCTTCCAATTAAGGGAAAAAAGAACATTTATTAATTCTAATACAATGCAAACCATTTGCATAATCACTCTTTGGGAGGAGGTGAATGGCATGAACAAAACAGAATTAGTTGAAGCAGTTGCTAACGCTACTGAACTAACGAAAAAAGATGCTTCCAAAGCAGTTGATGCTGTTTTTGATACAATTTTAAATGCTTTAAAAAATGGTGAAAAAGTTCAATTAATTGGTTTTGGTAACTTTGAAGTTCGCGATCGTGCTGCACGTAAAGGTCGTAATCCACAAACCGGGGAAGAAATTGAAATCCCAGCAAGCAAAGTGCCTGCGTTCAAACCTGGTAAAGCACTTAAGGAAGCAGTTAAATAATTACATAAAAAGTTATGTAAAGAGAGGGTCTTTCTAAGACTCTCTTTTTTGCATTTTTTCAAATTTTACATAATTTAGATATAGTCTTTGATAGTAAATGACATTTAATGATATAACCTTTCTTCTTTGCTCGATTGGTATAGGTGTGCTAATATGTAATAGATTATGTCATGATATTCACTTATTTTTAAAATTACAAAAATAAATATAAAGATCATGAATTTTTTAATAAATGACGTATGCTCATGTACAAAAATTATAGAGTAAAGGAAGATAAGCAATGGAGAAAAAGAGTGTGACGAATAATGATTTTGTTGTAATCAAAGCGTTGGAAGATGGTGTCAATGTTATCGGTCTTACCCGTGGATCTGATACACGCTTTCATCATTCAGAAAAACTTGATAAAGGTGAAGTGATGATAGCACAATTTACAGAACATACGTCGGCTATTAAAGTTCGAGGGAGATCACAAATATTAACTCCGTATGGTGAAATCTTTTCAGAGCAATAATGGTTTGTATATCATTTGTATTCATGAAATTATGATATAATGTGTTTATGTGAATGATTCGACAGATACAGATTATGGGGTTTGAAGGTGATCAAGTGCACTTAGAAATATCGTTTGTTAAAGAAATGCAAGAAAAAATCTATCAAAGTATTTCACATTCTTATTTAAATAAATATTTTCACGTACCACAGTTAGATTCGGATAAGTTATATTTGTTGTTATCCGTTTTAAAATCAAAAAATTTCCCAACAAAAAAAATGGAATCGGTTGCTAAAACGGTTATGTATATACAAGTAGCCCTTGATTCCCATGATCTTGTTAAAAATGATTTGGAAGGTCAAAAATATAATTTGACAGAGCAAAAGGAACAACAATTAACTGTCCTTGCTGGAGACTATTATAGTGGACTATATTATCGAACGTTGTCTTTTTTACCTGAGATTCCTTTAATTAAACAGCTAGCAAGTGCAATTAAAATTATAAACGAACAAAAAATACGTGTGTATAAAGTTGAAATAACATCTTTAGAAGACTTTTTTTTGAGTATGCAACAAATTGAGACGCTCTTATATCAAAAATTAGCATCCTTCTATCAATTATCTGATTTTGAGATGATAGCTACCAATTGGTTACATATGAATCAAATATTAAAAAATAAAGAGAAATATATCAACTATATGATTGAAAATCGTCTAATTAATATGAACAATGTCGACGATGATCCAAGAGCTCTAGCGGAAAACAGACTTTATCAATATATACAAGAATTAGACGATCAATTAAAAAAATACGTAAAAAATGATGCGTTGATAAAGCAATTTTCAAAAATAAATGATACTTATTTAAAAAATCTTCAACTTCGATTATAAATTGAATTTTGCTTTTTCATTTTTAAAAATGTGGATGTTTACGTAATTTTTATTATTCCCAAAGGGGAGATGTCTTCATGGAACAGTCAAAAGAAGAAAAAGTACATCGAGTTTTTGAAAATATTTATCATAAATATGATAAAATGAATTCCATTATTAGTTTTCGGCAACATATACGTTGGCGTAAGGATACGATGAAGATAATGAATGTACAAAAAGGGAAAAGAGCGCTCGATGTTTGTTGTGGAACGGGAGACTGGACGATTGAATTAAGTAAAGCTGTGGGGGAAAAAGGAGAAGTAATCGGCCTAGATTTTAGTAAAAATATGTTAAAAGTAGGTAAAAAAAAATTAGCAAAAGAAAAAATTAAAAATGCCAAACTAATACACGGAAATGCTATGGAACTTCCTTTTCCAGACAATTCTTTTGATTATGTCACGATCGGTTTCGGTTTACGAAATGTTCCTGACTATATGAAAGTATTGAAGGAAATGTATCGTGTTGTTAAACCAGGAGGAATTGTTGCCTGTTTAGATACCTCTCAACCGACCATGTTTGGTTTTAAACAGATTTATCAACTTTACTTTCGTTATATCATGCCGTTTTTTGGAAAATTATTTGCAAAAAGTTACGAAGAGTATTCTTGGTTACAAGAATCAACATTTAAATTTCCAAATGCCGAGAAATTAAAGGTGATGTTTGAAGAAGCTGGGTATTCAAATGTTACATTTAAAAGATACTTTGGTGGTGTAGCTGCATTACATATTGGTTACAAGCAAGAGGAGAATTGATGGGTATGGACAAGCTAGGTGGAACAAATGAATTATAAACGAGTGTATTCAATATTGAATAAAGATTTGAAAATAATCGAAAATGAATTAGAAAGAGTGTTAGAATCTGGTTCTCCGATTTTACAAGAATCTTCCTTACATTATTTACAAGCTGGAGGAAAAAGAATACGCCCGATCCTCGTTATATTATCTGCTAAATTCGGTGATTATACAATTGATACCGTAAAAGATGTAGCAGTAGCTTTAGAACTTATACATATGGCATCCTTAATCCACGATGATGTAATTGATGATGCTTATACAAGAAGAGGACGTCCAACTGTAAAAGCAAAATGGGATAATAAAATCTCGATGTATACCGGAGATTTTATACTAGCCCGTGCTTTAGAAATTATTACCTCTGTAGAAGATATCATTGCTCATCAAGTACTTTCTCACACGATGGTTGAATTAAGTATAGGTGAGATCGAACAAATACGTGATAAATATAATTTTAATCAATCAATGACAAATTATTTTCGGCGGATCAAAAGGAAAACCGCATTGCTTATTGCGGCAAGTTGCCGATTAGGTGCAATAGCGGCTAACGTGCCAGAGGATTTACAAAAAAAGTTATACCAATTCGGTTATTATGCTGGTATGGCCTTTCAAATAACAGATGATATTTTAGACTTTACTTCTACAGCTGAAAAATTGGGTAAACCGGTAGGTGAAGATTTACTTCAAGGGAATATCACCTTACCAGTGCTCTTTGCTATGAAAGAACCAGCTTTAAAAAAGAAAATAACAAAAGTACATGAAACAATGGATCTATCAGAGCTTCAAAATATTATTGAGTTGATCAAAAGTACTGATGCTATTCAAAAATCAATTAAAATTTGTAATATGTATTTAGATAAAGCTTATGTTATATTAAACACCCTTCCAGAAAATGAAACAAAAAAAATGCTGGACACAATGTTGAAGTTTATAGGAAAAAGAAAATTCTAATTTTTAATGTAAACATTTGCAAAGTTTATGTTCCGGTGGTATTATTTTTTTGGAATATTTTACTTTGAAAATGGGGTGGACTTAATGGAGAGAACATTTTTAATGGTTAAACCTGATGGGGTACAAAGAAATATTATTGGAGAAATCGTATCTAGATTTGAGAAAAAAGGCTTTCAACTAGTTGGAGCCAAACTAATGCAAGTATCAACAAGTCTTGCTGAACAACATTATGGTGAACATAAGGAGAAACCGTTCTTTGGTGAATTAGTCGACTTTATTACTTCAGGTCCCGTTTTTGCTATGGTTTGGGAAGGTGAAAATGTAATCGCAACCGCTCGTCAAATGATGGGCTCTACAAACCCGATAGATGCGCAACCTGGAACTATACGCGGTGATTTTGGTTTAACAGTTGGCAAAAATGTTATTCATGGATCTGATTCACCAGAAAGTGCTGAACGAGAAATCAAATTATTTTTTAAAGAAGAAGAACTGGTTCACTATACAAAACTAATGAATGATTGGATATATTAAATTCATTATTTAGTACATACAAACTGTATGGCCCGAAAGAGGCAAACCCTTACCATTGGGACAGCCTCTTTTTTTTATATAAAAAAGTATGATAAGTAGTGAACATAGAAAATAAAATAAAGGTGATCATAATGACGATGGATTATGTGAATTTTATTGAAAAAATAAAAATGAAGACTGGAATTGATTTGTCTTTATACAAAGAACAACAGATGAAAAGAAGATTAACGTCTTTATATGAAAAACATGGTTATAAATCGTTTTTAGATTTTTATCGAGGAATTGAAAAAGATAAAGATCTTCTCTATGCGTTCCTCGATCGCATGACGATTAATGTATCAGAATTTTACCGTAATGCAAAAAGATGGGAAGTATTAGAAAAGAAATTTCTTCCACCCTTGCTAAAAAACAAGCGAAATTTGGAAATATGGAGTGCAGCTTGTTCAACTGGGGAGGAGCCCTATACAATTGCAATGATTTTAAGTAAATTTCTTCCCTTGTCAGAAATTAAGATTTTAGCAACCGATATCGATGAAAATGTTTTACATAAGGCTAAAATTGGAGTTTATCATGAGCGTTCCTTAAACGAAGTCCCAGAAGAAATGAAAAAAAGATATTTTCGCAAAGATATTGATTACTATATTATTAATGATGAAATAAAAAGAACAGTTACCTTTAAGAAACATAATCTTTTATCAGATCCGTTTGAACAGAATTTTGATTTAATAGTTTGCCGCAATGTTCTTATTTATTTTACAGAAGCAGCGAAGGATACCCTTTATTATAAGTTTAGTCATGCATTAAAACCTGGTGGAATCTTTTTTGTTGGAAGTACAGAACAAATTTTTAATCCTGGAAAATACAATTTGGAACCTGCGGATACTTTTTTCTATCAAAAATGTAAATGACAAGGGATAAGGAAATAATCGTTATTTAGAGAGTAAATGGATACATAAAGTATAAAACATTTTGTAAAAAATATTTTTCTTGAAAAATATGATTTATTTAACAAGTTTTTTTAATTTTTTAATTGAATTTTTTTTGAAAGTGTTATAATAGAAAAAATAGATTTAATAGAGGTGAAAGTTATGCGTTATTTAACTGCAGGAGAATCCCATGGACCAGGACTTACAGTCATTATCGAAGGGTTACCAGCGGGATTATCACTTACAGCAGAGGAAATTAATGAATCATTGCGTTTGCGGCAAGGAGGATATGGTCGGGGAAGAAGAATGCAAATCGAGAAGGATCAGGTGAAAATTACAGCAGGAGTTAGACATGGAAAAACAATTGGTTCACCTGTAAGCTTTTTCGTTGAAAATAAAGATTGGAAACATTGGACAGATATTATGGGCATTGAGCCCATTGCTGAGGAAGAGGAAAAGAATTTAAGACGAGTTGTGACAAGACCACGTCCAGGACATGCAGATTTAAATGGTGGTATAAAATATGGTCACCGTGATTTGCGAAATGTTTTAGAACGTTCTTCAGCAAGGGAAACGGCAGCAAGGGTGGCTGTTGGCGCAGTAGCTAAAATCTTATTAAAAGAATTAGGGGTTCAATTAGCAAGCCATGTTGTTGAAATAGGCGGTGTTAAAGCTGAATCCCAACGGATTCATGAAATTGAACATATCAAAGAAATTGCAGATCAATCTCCTGTGCGTTGTTTAGATCCAGATGCTGCCCAAAAAATGATGAATTTGATTGATGAAACGAAGAAAAATGGGAATTCGATTGGTGGAATTGTGGAAGTAATAGCAGACGGAATGCCTCCTGGTGTTGGTAGCCATGTTCATTATGATCGTAAACTTGATGCAAGAATAGCCGGGGCAGTTGTTAGTATTAATGCCTTTAAAGGAGTTGAATTTGGTATCGGTTTTGAAGCTGCCCGTCAACCAGGTAGTGAAGTACATGATGAAATTATTTGGAGTGAAGAACAAGGTTACTATAGGAAAACTAATCGGTTAGGCGGGTTCGAAGGTGGAATGACAACTGGTATGCCTATTGTTGTTAGAGGTGTTATGAAACCAATTCCTACACTTTATAAACCATTAATGAGTGTTGATATTGAAACAAAAGAACCATTTAAAGCAAGTGTAGAACGCTCGGATGCTTGTGCCGTACCTGCCGCTTCTGTTGTGTGTGAGCATGTAGTTGCATGGGAACTTGCTTGTGCTTTGACAGAACAATTTTATTCTGACCAAATGGAAAAAATGAAGGAACAAATTAATGAGTATCGCCGATATGCGAGGGAATTTTAATGGAAAAGGTAATTACTGTCCAAACAGAAAGCAGTCGTTATCCTGTTTTTGTTGGAAATAATAGTTTATGCAAAATTAATGAAATTTTACATTCAATCAATCCCACAACCATTTGTATTGTTACAGATGAAACAGTAAAAGCCTTACATTTAAACACGGTATTAGATGTATTATCTGATAAATTCTCATATCATATATTTACTACACCAATTGGTGAGAAAGCGAAGTCGTTTGACGTTTACCAACAACTTGTTGACTTTGCTGCAACAAAAGGTCTTGATCGAAAATCGATCTTCATCGCATTAGGTGGTGGCGCTATCGGTGATTTAACCGGTTTTGCTGCAGCAACCTATATGCGCGGTGTGGAGTTTATCCAAGTACCAACGACAATACTCGCCCACGATAGTTCTGTTGGTGGGAAGACAGGAATTAATTTACAGACCGGGAAAAATTTAATTGGGGCATTCCATCATCCTGCTGCTGTAATCTATCACTTGCCATTTTTAAATACTTTACCAGACAATGAAAAGCGTTCTGGATTTGCTGAAATTATAAAAGAATCAATGATTCATCCACAAAGTTTTTTAAATGAACTTATGAATCAATTTCAAACTGTATCGGACTTACATGGCGAAGAATTTTTTAAACCTTTAATTCAAGGGTTAGAAACAAAAAAAATTTATGTAGAACAAGATGAAAAAGAAATGGGTGTTCGAGCTTACTTAAATTTAGGACACACTCTAGGTCATGCTATTGAGGCTAATGTCGGTTATGGGAAGATTACTCATGGAGAAGCAGTATTCATTGGATTAATTTTTGCCCTTAAATTAAGCGAAAAAGTCTTTTTGAAAGATCTGCAAATTTCAAACTTCATCAATTGGGCTAAAAAACTTGAATATACAACTTATTTACCGCAAGATTTATCTTTTACAAAATTATTAAATACAATGAAACGGGATAAAAAGACTGTATCCGGTCAAATTCGATTTGTGCTTCTGAACGGGTATGGGAAGCCAGTTTTAAAAGAAATATCAGACGATACCATTTTAGCTACTTTAAAAGAATGGAAAAATGAAATTGCAGAGGAAGGATCATTTATATGAATTCTATTCGATTAAATCATACGGATGTTCGGGTTAAAGGAGAGTTAACAGTACCAGGTGATAAATCGATTTCTCATCGTGCAGTTATGTTTGGGTCAATTGCTGAAGGAACAACAGTTATTTCCAATTTTTTGCGCGGTGATGATTGTTTAGCAACGATGAATTGTTTTCGTAAAATGGGTGTAAAAATCGAGGATTCCAATGGGGATATCATTGTACATGGTAAAGGGATAACCGGTTTAAAAGAGCCGAAGGATGTGCTGTACACAGGTAATTCTGGTACGACTGCTAGACTTTTATTAGGTCTGTTAAGTGGGCTACCGTTCTACTCTGTGTTAAATGGGGATGTTTCGTTAAACAATCGACCAATGTCACGTGTCACAGATCCGTTAAAGTTAATGGGTGCACAAACTTGGGGAAGAGAAAATAACAATAAACTACCGATTTCAATACAAGGTACACAACTTTCGGCCATTGAATATGAACTTCCTGTTGCCAGTGCTCAAGTCAAATCAGCACTGATCTTGGCGGGTCTTTTAGCTGAAGGCGTAACAAAAATAACCGGTAAAATTCAATCTCGAGATCATACAGAAAAGTTATTACAACAATATGGCGCATACCTATCAATGGATGATAACCAAATTATTGTAAAAGGTGGTCAAAAATTACATAGTGCGAATGTATTTGTTCCTGGAGATATATCTTCTGCAGCCTTTTTTATCGCTCTAGGATTAATCGTTCCAGGAGCAGAACTTGTCATTAAAAATGTCGGATTAAATGAAACGAGAACTGGCATTCTAGACGTTGTAAGAGCAATGGGAGGAAATGTAGAGGTTGAGACGATACGAAGGAATGGTGAACCATTTGGAAATATATATGTCAAATATAGCGACTTAACAGCAACTGAGATTAGTGGTGCTATCATTCCGCGTTTGATTGATGAAATCCCAATCATTGCTTTGATTGCTACACAAGCAGAAGGAACAACAATTATTAGAGATGCTACAGAATTAAAGGTAAAGGAAACAAATCGAATTGAAGCTGTTGTAACAGAGCTATCAAAATTGGGGGCATCAATCGAAGCTACCGATGATGGCATGATTATCCATGGGAAGCAAAAATTAAAAGGTGGTCAAGTAAAAACACATGGTGATCATCGTATTGGAATGATGCTTGCCATAGCTAGCTTTATTTGTTCAGAAGACCTAATATTAGAAAATGCTGACTGTATAAAAATTTCTTATCCTAATTTCTTTCAAGATTTAAAGTCAATTGTACAATGAGAAGATTTTTACCTCCACTGACGCTATGATAAACAAAAACTTGGAATATTTTTCTTTTTTCACTCATAGCTTGTCTTAAGACCAGTGGAGGTGAAATTATGACGTATATAATTGAAAATGTCAAAATGGTTAGGCGAGATAAATTGGAAACGATGTCATTACTCGTTAAAGATGATAAAATTTTATCTGTCAAACCAGATTTTCCAAAATACTTATACATGAAAATGAATGCAACAAACTTTGTCATGACTTCCACTTATGTGTTTGTAAACATGAGTATTCCAAATATCACATCAGATAAAGAGATCAAAGAGTACTTTACTTCCCGTTATATCATGAATGGTTGTACAACCGTGATTGCGGTTGCTTCAATTCAAGATATTCGTGTATTAGAACAAGAACGTAACAAAATTGTTGAATTCTTTTCAAAGAGCTCCCTTGATTATACAGTGGCAATAAAAATTCCCGTCCAACTATTGACAGTTCCCTTAATCCAAAAGTGCAAACAATTGAAAATCCCTGCAATTTTTATTGAATATGAAGATAAGCGATCATTGTACAAAATCCCATGGGGATGGATTCGTGAAGCGATGTTCCCATATAATAGCCCTTTAATTCCGATACCAATTGGAAATGATGAAGAAATTGAGGATTTACTATATCATTGGCATTTCATACTCGAGCGTGAAAGAATCCCACATATATTATACCCTCTAAATGAAGATTCACCATTAGATTTAGATGTTTTAAAACAAATCGGAATTTATCCCCTAAAAGGTTATTTGCAAGCAGGTGGCGAATTAAGTTATAATCTATTTTTGTCAAATACGGGACGAAAGGAAGACCAAGAGAAACAATCTTTAGTTGTGACCGTCCATAAAGGAAAAATTATCCGTGTTGGTAGTGAAGCAAAATTCATTCCGGAAAATAGTGAAGAAATTACCATCTTGAAACCTTCATTCTTTAAATAATTTTTTATTCAACCTATAATTTTCATAGTAGAAGTTACAGTTTAGAAGGAGTAATTGTCAATGAATAAAGTCGAACAATGTATTCAATCTTTGGAAACCGGTCATTTGACCCGTGCTAAAGAAATTTATGAAACGATAAAAAATTCAGGTACGGAGGAAGAACAATTTCTGTTAGCTGAAGCATTAAGAGGGTTAGGATTTTTAGATCAAGCAGCAAGTCTATACAACAATTTATTAAAACATAATGTTGATGATGGAGAGTTGTTAACCACTTTAGCAGATATTTATATACAATTAGACCGTGAAGATGAAGCGTTGAATATTTTAAATAAGATCAAGAAAAATGATCCGTTCTATATTCAGTCACTTCTTCTTCAAGCTGATTTATATGTTTCACAAGGACTTTTTGAAGTTAGTGAACAAAAACTGTTTGAAGCAGAAAAAATTGATCCAAATGAACCAGTTGTACAGTTAGCCTTGGCGGAATTTTATGCTTCAATAGGTCGATTCGCTGAAGCGATTTACAAATTTGAACAAATATTACCACAGGTAAGTGAATTAAATGATATTAATATTTTTCAACGGTTAGCAGAAATTTATTCGACAGCTGGGGAATTTGAAAAAGCAATTCACTATTATGAACGTGTTTTAGAAGACAGACTTGATATTGACTGCTTATTTGGCTACGGGTTAACAGCATATCAAGCAGGTATGTTTGAACGCGCAATTGAAAAACTAAAAGAAACAATACAACTTGACCCAGAATATCAGAGTGCATATTTACCATTAGCTCGAAGCTATGAACATATAGAGGATTTGGAAAACGCTATAAAAATTGCAAAAAAAGGAATTGAGATAAACCCTTTTCAAAAAGAGCTTTATCAATTTGCTGGCAAAGTGTGTTTGAAACGAGGAGAAGAAAAAGAAGCAGAACAATATTTTAAAGAAGCGATAAAACTAGATCCGTCGTATCTCGATGCAGTGTTAACATTAAATAAATTATATTTGAAACAAATGCGTTATGCAGACATCATTGAACTCGTTGAACCAATGATTTTAGAAGGTGAAGAGGATCCGTATTTGCTTTGGGATTATGCTTTAAGTTGTGACAAAGAAGAACGATTTTCTGATGCATTAAATGCATACCAAAAGGCATATAGTTATTTAAAAGAGAATGAAGAATTCCTTTCGAATTATGGATTTTTCCTTTTAGAAGAAGGAAATCATATTGCTGCTATCGAAGTATTTAAACAACTTAGAAAAATGGACCCAACAAATGTTGAATACATTGAACTATTGGAAAGACTGGAAGAAACAAGTCTTGAATAAAATTCATGTGATTCAACTAAAGGAGGGAGATAAAAATGGTCGCTCCTGTTTCAGTCAATGAGAAAAAAGAATTTATTCGCTGGTTTTTAAATCATTACCAATTAAAACGCCGGGAGTGTGTATGGATTTTAAACTATCTGCTGAGTCATGATCAGTTAATGGAAAAGGTTCACTTTGTAGAACATGCTGAATATTGTCCGCGCGGTATTGTCATGAGTACTATTTGTGTTGACGATGTTCCATTCAGATTTTATAAAGATTCTATAATGACGACAGACGCTGAAAAATCTTTCCATGATATACGGTTAAATCGTGATCAAGATATATACATTCAATTGAACTTTAAATCTGTTCATAAATCTCACCAATATGCTTTAGTTTTAGAAAATAATCCATATATGCCTGATATTATACAATTATCTGAAAAAGAAAGGGAAATGGCTCATTTGTTTTTGCAATCTTCCATTAAAGAGTTTCAATTAGAAAGACTACGTAAAGAAATAGATCATGCTTTAGATAAAAATGATAAAAAAGCTTTTCAAAAGCTATCAGAACAATATAACAAGATTTTAAACAATGATTAGTAAGGTCTGAAGAATTGAACTCGCAATTTTGCGAGTTTTTTTCTTTTTTTAATAGCGATTCTAAAAACATTTAGCTATGACAATAAAATGTCTAAAAATGTTCACATTTCTTTCAAATTTTTTTAAGCAATTGTGCTATCCTTTAATTAGAATTTACTAATAATTCTTTCCCTTTCAATAATTCTGTTAAAAAATTTACGAACTTCTATTTTAAAAGGTGGTGTAATCGTGAGGTGGATTGCGAAAGACTCCTCTATATTCTTTCGAGAAAAAGACTATGTAGATACGATTTTAATTCCACTCATTCCAATTACTTTTAAAGAGGATGGCACAGAGGCAGCAAATGCTAGTGAGTTTATTGAACTAGTGTCACAATTTATTGAAAATCAATTTAAAGGTAGAATTCTTTTACTACCACCATTTACATATTTTCGTTCAACGGAAGAAGAATTAATTGGTTTAAATCAATACTGGGTAAAACATATTGAAAGCGGATACTTTAAACATATAATTTTTATCTCAAGTGATCCTATTTGGCAAAAAATTATTTCCAATCGATACGAGGTTATATGGCTGCCATCTATTCCATTAGAACATATGAATGAAACGAATAAAATGAAAGTAATTAGTAATCAGGCAGAACAGGTCATAAATATCATTATTCATTACTGGCAAGAAAAAGAAAGGGAAAATAGTTTACAGAAAAAATAAATTATTGTATCTTTTATAATAAATTAATATATTTGAATTAATTTTAATTGACCATACAAATTATATGATTTAATATTGGAAATAACGAACGTATTTTAATATGTTCATTTTTAGCAGATTGGGGGGATTTGCTAATGAGTAAAGAAAAACAAGATATCTCAAGACGTCAATTTTTATCCTATTCAATTATGGGTGTAGGAGGGTTTATGGCAGCTGTGACAGTAATGCCAATGTTGCGTATGGCCATCGATCCTGTCCTACAAGCAGAGGCAAGTGGAGATTTTATTGCAACAAACGTAAAAGTAGATGAGATAACATCTGAACCGCAACGGGTCGATTTTAATTTTGAACAAAAGGATGGTTGGTATGAATCGACAGTCACCCAAACAGCATGGGTTTACAAAGATGAAAATGGTGAAATTGTTGCATTATCTCCTATTTGTAAACATCTAGGTTGTACTGTAAGTTGGAATTCAAGTGACAGTCACCCAAATCAGTTCTTTTGTCCATGTCACAAAGGGGTATATGAAAAAGATGGTACTAATGTACCAGGAACACCGCCAAGGGGGCCACTTGATCGCTATCAATATCAAATTAATGATGGGGTCCTCTATTTAAGTAGACGAGCAAGCGAAGTAGGGGGAGAGTAACCATGTTAAATAAGGTATATGATTGGATTGATGAAAGACTTGATATAACTCCTCTTTGGAGGGATGTAGCGGACCATGAAGTTCCAGAACATGTAAACCCTGCCCATCATTTCAGTGCATTTGTATATTGTTTCGGTGGTTTAACCTTTTTTGTCGTCATTATTCAAGTATTATCAGGTATGTTTTTAACAATGTATTATGTTCCTGATATTGTCAATGCCTGGGAGTCCGTCTATTATTTACAAAATGAAGTCGCATTTGGGCAAATTGTAAGAGGTATGCACCATTGGGGCGCAAGTATTGTTATTGTGATGATGTTTTTACATACACTGCGAGTCTTTTTCCAAGGAGCCTATAAAAAACCGAGAGAATTGAACTGGATAGTTGGTGTTCTTATTTTTATGGTTATGTTAGCTTTAGGTTTAACAGGCTACTTATTACCTTGGGATATGAAGGCATTGTTTGCTACTAAGGTTACCTTAGATATTGCCCAATCTACACCACTTATAGGTGATATGTTGAAAACATTAATAGCAGGCGACCAATATATTATTGGTGCAGAAACATTAACACGATTTTTTGCTATACATGTCTTTTTCCTTCCTGCAGCATTGTTATTATTGATTGGATTACACTTCATTATGATTCGTAAACAAGGTATCTCAGGTCCGCTATGATTTAATCGTTCATATTCATACGTCTACATAATAGGTTTTATCTTTACTTTGGGGGGAGTGTCATGAAAAGAGGTAAAGGATTAAAATTTGTCGGTGACTCTCGTGTTCCGATAAATAATCGTAAGCCCAACATACCTAAAGATTATTCAGAGTATCCTGGTAAAACGGAATTATTTTATCCAGACTTTTTATTAAAAGAATGGATGGTTGGAGCTGTATTTCTAGTAGGATTTTTATGTTTAGTAGTCGTAGAACCACCTCCGCTAGAAAGAGTCGCAGATCCAACGGATACGGCGTATATCCCATTGCCAGATTGGTATTTCTTATTCTTGTATCAATTATTGAAATATTCTTTCGCTTCTGGTCCTTTTAATATTATTGGGGCATTTATTATACCTGGTTTAGCGGTTACAGCTCTTTTATTAGCACCATTCCTTGATCGCAGTCCCAAAAGGCGCCCAATCGATCGTCCCATTGCAACAGGATTTATGTTATTAGCTGTTGCTGGTATTTTTTATCTTACATGGGAAGCTGCAGCACACCATGATTGGAAGGCATCTAAGGAACAAGGAATGATTCGTGATGTAGTTGAATTAGATAAAGAAGATCCAGCGTATGCCATTTTAGAAGCAAATACTTGTTTATCATGTCATGGGGAAAATTTAGAAGGATCGGTAACGGGTCCGAAGTTAGTCGGTACTGAACTATCGGAAGAAGAAATAATGGATATAGCGGTGAATGGAAGAGGCTCGATGCCTTCGGGAATCTTTACAGGTACAGATGAAGAGCTGCAACAAATCGCGGAATATATTAAGTCAATTGAAGAATAGAATCTAATCTAAATAAATCATATCTAATTTTTGGCTGTTTGAGGGTAGTACCTTGGACAGCCTTTTTAATTTTCTATGTATTATTTTATTTTGAAAATATTTTAGAAGGTTTATAATAGTAGCGAGGTGAATAAGGTGAATAATTTGATTAAATTAAATTTTTTGATGACAAGAAAGGAAACAATAGCACTTTTATTAATTATTAATGTACTCGGTACTATTTATGGCTATTATTGGTATGGATACCAGTTGGAGGAAACACCTGCGATTTTTTTAATATTCGTTCCAGACAGTCCGACTGCGAGCTTATTTTTTTGTTTTGTGTTAGTAGGATTTTTATTAAAGAAAAATTGGCCATTAATAGAAGCATTAGCGATAATAACGCTTGTAAAATATGGTATATGGGCGGTAGTTATGAATCTATTAACATTATTTGTAACAGGAGAACTTCACTGGACTGGTTACATGTTAATGATTTCTCACTTGGCAATGGCAATTGAAGGTATAATGTATGCTCCATATTATCGATTCAAATGGATACATATCGTGATTGCCGCTGTTTGGACCTTGCATAATGACGTAATTGATTATTTATTTCTAATGTATCCTCACTACACTATAATAGGAAATTACTTACCAGAAATAGGTTATTTTACATTTTGGTTAAGTATTGCATGTATAGGAATTGCTTATTACTGTGGTATACGTAATCCTAGAAAACAGCTGAATCAATCAAAAAATTAAGGTCTATACTTGTCCGCTTTATCATACATTTAAGTAGTGATAGGGGGGACAAGCATATGAAACAGATCCTTGCACTAATCATATTCATATTTGCCAATATAAGTATTTTAAATTTTTCCGTATCGGCGCAAGAAATAAACGTAAACTACATTAATCAACTAGCTGATGAAGCTTTAAATTATGCCAAGACAAACCGATTTGAAGAAACGAAAAATGTCGTACAAACGATTAACAACATACTCAATTCAAATTTTATATTTACAGCAGATGAAATAAGAACACTACAAAGTTCCTATAATGAAACGATTCGTTCATTAGAAGAGAGTTCAATTAATAAACAGCTAGTGCTGAGGAATTTAACTAAGTATCGCTTGATTGTCGATGCTGTTTTTACAGAGTATATGCCCCTGTGGAGTGAAATGGAAGAGCCAGTTTTAACAGCTTTTCAATCGGTAAAAGATGCTTATCATGACGAAAATAACGAACGATTTATAAGTGAATTAAAAGATTTTTTAAGTATTTATGATCTCATTTATCCAAGTATTGTTTTAGATCTTCCAATCAAAAAAGTTCAAAAGGTTGATGCTCAAATTGAATATTTAGAGCAAAATGCTGAAAGACTATTCATGAGTGAACGAGGAATGGAAACAATGGAAGCGATTCAAACCGATTTGCAAAGTCTGTTTGAAGAAGGCTCAGATGAAGATGAAGCAGATCCTTCATTATGGTGGGTCATTATTTCAACTGGTGGTATCATAGTATTAACTTTGTCCTATGTAGGTTGGCGTAAATATAAAGCAGAAAAAGAAAAACAATATCGTTATAAGAAGGAACAAAAAAATTGACACCTTTTTTGAATTTATATATGATTAACTTAGAAAAAAATATATATAGGAGGATCTAAACGGGTGGAATTTTTAATTTACTTTGTGATTATTACACTAATCCCAATCTTTGCTAGTATGAAAGTTCGATCAACATATAGCAAATATTCGAAAGTACCAGGTTCTACAGGTGCAACTGGCTATGATGTTGCAAGAAGAATTTTAGATGCACATGGTTTATATGATGTACAAATTGAAGAAATACGTGGAGTTTTATCAGACCATTATGATCCTCGTTCAAAAGTTGTCCGTTTATCTTCAGATATTTATCACGGTCATTCATTAGCAGCAATAGCAGTTGCAGCCCATGAATGTGGTCACGCATTACAAGATCAAGAAGACTATGCGTTTCTTCGTTTCCGCTCGGCTTTAGTACCACTTGCTTCATTCGGATCTAACATTTCGTGGATATTGATTATCGCTGGTATATTCTTTACCATGACCAATTTATTATTACTAGGAATTATTTTTATGGCATTTGCTGTACTATTCCAAGTTGTGACTTTACCAGTTGAATTTAACGCATCGAGTCGTGCTATGAACCAAGTTGTTGAGTTAGGATTAATTCGAAACGAAGAAGAAAGTGGTGCTCGAAAGGTATTAAATGCTGCTGCTATGACTTATGTAGCTGCTGCAGCGGTGGCAGTGATAGAATTACTACGGTTTATCTTAATGTATGTTGCAATGAACGATGATTAATTAATAAAAAAAGATGAGCTGCCCTTTGGGCAGCTTTTTAAATGGTAGAAAATTTCAACGATTACTTTTCTTTATCTAATGTAAATCCTTCTCCAATCACTTCATGCACGTGCGTGATTGAAACAAAAGCATAAGGATCAATGGTTAACGCAATTCTTTTTACTTGATTTATTTGTCTTTTTCCAACTACACAATATAAAACTTTCTTTTTTTCTTGTGTAAAAAAACCTTCTCCATCTAAGGTAGTTATACCACGGTCTAGTTCAATCATAATTTGTTTAGCAATCTTTTCGTAATGCTTAGAAATAATAATTGCACCTCTTCCTGAGTAGGCACCTTCCTGGATAAAGTCAATGATTTTCGCCCCGATAAATACAGCTATCAATGTATAGATTCCTTGCTGAAGTGTTAAATAGGTTAGAAGTGAGAGAGTAATAACAGCAGCATCAAATAAAAACATTGTTTTTCCCATTGGTAAACCGAAAAACTTATTCACAAGTCTAGCGACAATATCTGAACCTCCAGTTGTTCCACCTGCACGAAAGACGATCCCAAGTCCAAACCCAATGAAAATCCCAGCGATAATTGAAATTAACAGCATATCGTTTCCTAATGGTATTTCTATTTTATATCGTTGAAAAACTTCAAGAAAAAAAGATAGACTAATGGTGCCGATAACCGTATATATAAATGCGGTTCTACCTAGTACTTTCCAACCAATAAAGAATATAGGTACGTTTAATATTAAATTACTGATTGAAGGATTAATCTTAAACAGAAAGTAAAGTAATAAAGTAATCCCTGTAAATCCACCTTCTGCAAGATTGTTTTCCATATTGAAATGAACAAGTCCAAATGAGAAAATAGAAGTACCAATCAAAATAACGAAAATATTTTTTACTTTAATGTTCTGTGACATTTTTCTAATCCTTTCTAATTATGATACAATATAATCTGGCAACAATTGACATGATTGACATGAATCGAACAATGATCTCTTATTTTTATACTTTCATGATTTGATATTCCTATACATTTTCATCTTTTGCAGTTACATTATATTATTGTTTTATTTACTAGATTGGAGTGGCTAAATTGAAAACGATAGAAGAGTTGCAAAAAGATGTCGATGAATACATATCACAATTTAAAGAAGGATATTTTAGTCCATTGGCGATGCTCGCACGGTTGACGGAGGAATTAGGTGAGCTTGCACGAGAGGTCAATCATTATTATGGTGAAAAGCCAAAAAAATCGACTGAAAAGGAAAAGACAGTAGAAGAAGAATTAGGAGACTTATTATTCGTCTTAATTTGCTTTGCAAACGCGTTAAATATTAATTTAGAAGAAGCTCATGAACGAGTGATGGAAAAATTTCGAACAAGAGATGCAAATCGTTGGACAAAAATAGAGGAGGAAAAAAATGGCAAATCCAATTAAAGTCATTATTTCTGGACCAAGAGGAAGAATGGGAAAAGAAGCGGTTAAAATGGTAACTAGCAACGACAACTTCGAATTAGTTGGTGTTGTTGATCGAATAAACGAAGGAAAAAAATTGTATGAAGTTGATGTTGAGTTTAATCAAATTGATTGTACCGTTTATACAGATTTAAAACAATGCATAGAAGAGACAAAACCAGACTGTCTTGTAGAACTTTCTGTTCCTCAAGCTGCGTTTGAACATATTAAAACAGCTTTAGCATATAAAGTTCGTCCGGTTGTAGGAACTACTGGTTTGAACAAGAATGAATTAGAAGAATTAAAAATTAAAGCTGATGAAGCTAGAATTGGTTGCATTATCGCACCGAATTTTGCAATAGGAGCTGTTTTAATGATGAAGTTTTCACAAATGGCTGCAAAATATTTCCAAGATGTGGAAATTATTGAAATGCACCATAACCAAAAGTTAGATGCCCCTAGTGGAACCGCAATAAAAACGGCACAAATGATTGAAAATGTTCGTATACCTAAAAAACAAGGTCATCCTGAAGAGATTGAAAAGTTGAAAGGGTCAAGGGGAGCAGATATGTCAGGCATGCGTATTCATAGTGTTCGATTACCAGGATTAATTGCACATCAAACCGTGATGTTAGGAGGACTTGGAGAAACATTAACGATACGTCATGATTCATACAATCGAGCATCATTTATGACAGGTGTAAAATTATCTATAGAAACCGTTATGAACTTAGACTATTTTGTTTATGGTTTAGAAAATATTCTCGATTAATGAAAAAAACGATAATTATAAACTGATCCAACAGGAGTGTTTACCTATGAACATCGCATTAATAGCCCATGATAAAAAGAAATCAGACTTAGTACAATTCGTATTAGCATATAAAGATGTGTTCGAACAACATACATTGTATGCAACAGGTACGACAGGATTACGCATACAAGAAGCAACTGGTCTTACAATTGAACGTTTCCAATCGGGACCGTTAGGTGGAGATCAAGAAATAGGAGCAATGATTGCTAAAAATGATATGGATATTGTATTCTTTTTCCGTGATCCATTAACAGCCCAACCTCATGAACCAGATGTTACAGCTTTAATTCGATTATGTGACGTGTATAATGTTCCTGTCGCAACTAATATGGGAACTGCCGAGGTATTAATTCGTGGCCTCCAACGTGGTGATGTTGATTGGAGAAAAGTCATTAAAGATATGCGGTAATGTTTTGAAATTTTTATATAAAAAATTGAAGTTAACTGTAGTCATATTTTCTTTTATAATGATATCGCTAGTATGTGGTTTGTATTTTGCTTAAAGCTTAAGGCGGCGGTTAAAAATATATTTCTATTTTTCAGTGGTGTATAGTTTTAAAGATACATTTTTTTAGGATTATGATTTAAAAGAAGAGGTTGCTACCACTGGTGACTTCATGCTCGTCTGCCTGATGCTTAATATAAATATATAAGTGATAAACTGGGGGATAGAAATGAAACTAAAAATCGGAATTATATGTTATCCCACAGTTGGCGGCTCTGGGGTTATTGCTACTGAGTTAGGCAAATTATTAGCAGAAAGGGGACATGAAATTCATTTTATTTCATCTAGTATTCCCTTTCGATTAAAAAAGCTTTATCCCAATATTTTTTATCATCAAGTTGAAATTAATCAATACTCTGTTTTTCATTATCCGCCTTATGATATTCAGTTAGCAAGTAAAATTGCAGAAGTTGTACATCGGGAAAAACTACATATTGTTCATGCGCATTATGCCATACCTCATGCTATATGTGCTTTATTAGCACGACAAATGGCAGATTATGACTTTAAAATTGTCACAACTTTACACGGAACTGATATAACCGTATTAGGTCAAGATCCATCTTTAAAAAGTGCAATCCAATACGGAATTGAAAAATCAGATGCGGTAACTGCCGTTTCAAAAGCACTTGTCTGCGAAACTCAGAAATTAATTACATCGAGAAAATATATTCATGTTGTTTATAATTTTGTTGATGAGCGAATTTATATGAATAAAACAAGTCAATACTTGAAGGAAAACTTTCGTATTGATGACAATGAAAAAGTTATCATTCATGTATCAAATTTTCGGCCTGTTAAACGGGTTAAAGATGTCATTTATACTTTTGCAAAAATTAGAGATGAGATACCGGCTAAATTATTACTTGTCGGAGATGGACCGGAAATGGCTAAAATCGAAAAGATTGTGGATCAGTTACAATTAAATGAATCCGTAATTTTTTTAGGTAAGCAAGATAATTTAGTTGAATTATATTCAATTAGCGACATTCTATTATTATTATCTGAAAAAGAAAGTTTTGGACTTGTTGCTTTGGAAGCGATGGCTTGTGGTACCCCTGTTATAGGGACGAATATTGGTGGTATACCTGAAGTGATTGAACATGGTAAGACAGGCTATGTATGCGAATTAGGAAATATTGAACAAATTGCTAAATCTGTGATAAAGCTTTTACAAGATCAACAGCTTTATGAAAAATTTTCAAATGAAAGTATAAATCGTGCAATTAACAGATTTTCTTCCGAACAAATTGTTCGTTATTATGAAGATATTTATTATCAAATACTAGAAATGGATGAAAAATAAATGATGGAGAAATTTAAAAAAGCTGCTCCGATTCTTGAAAAAATTGAACAAGCAGGATTTGAAGCGTATTTTGTTGGAGGATCTGTTCGTGATTATCTATTAAATAAACCGATTGAAGATGTGGATATTGCAACAAGTGCGTTTCCCGAAGAAATAAAGCAAATATTTCCGAAAACGTTTGATGTTGGTATTGAACATGGTACTGTAATTGTTGTTTATTGTGGTGAAAATTATGAAATTACGACGTTCCGAACGGAAGATGAATATGTTGACTTTCGAAGACCAAAAGAAGTAACGTTTATCCGATCCCTTGAAGAGGATTTGAAACGTCGTGATTTTACAATGAATGCCATAGCAATGACGAAAGACGGTGCATTAATCGATCCATATAACGGACAAGAGGATATAAAAGATAAAATAATTTGTACTGTAGGAAACGCTGAAGATCGTTTTAATGAAGATGCCCTTCGTATGATGAGGGGAGTTCGTTTTGTCAGTCAGTTATCCTTTACGTTAGATAAAAAAACATATAAAGCAATTAAACGTCTGGCTCCTTTACTTCAACATATTTCCATTGAACGTATATATATAGAATTTATGAAACTTTTAAAGGGTGAAAATCGTAGCAAAGCATTAGAACTCATAGTTGAAAGTAATCTATATCAATATTTACCTGGTTTTGCGGAGTATAGTAAAGAAATTAATGAAACAGCTCGGATAATCGAAAATAAATATCTTAATGAATTAGAAGTGTGGGCTATTTTTCTAATTTCAATTGAGAAAGAGCCAACGGAGAATTTTTTAAGAAAATGGAAAATGCCGGTAAAAATGATAAGGAAAATTAATCAAATGATTCAAGCATTTAAGAAAAGAGAAACAGAAGAGTGGACAAAAGAAGCAATTTATTATACAGGATTAGATACTGCCCTTTCTACAGAGAGAATTTATTGTGCGATGCATGAAATTGAAGTTTCTCCTAGAATAGATAAGATTCAACAAATATACAATACTTTACCGATTAAACATCGTAATGAATTAGCTGTGAATGGCAATGACCTTATGAAATGGGTTAAGAGAAATAGTGGACCATGGATTCGTGATGCTCTAGAAAAAATTGAAGTCGCTGTTGTTCGTGGTGAAGTAAGGAATGACAAGGAGCATATCAAGGAGTGGTTTAATTCGTGAAATCAAATGTAAGACAAGCCCTTTTAGATGCGTTTAAAAATGCAAACGGAAAGTTCATCTCTGGAGAAAAATTAGCTCAAAACATTGGCTGTAGCCGTACTGCGATATGGAAACATATTGAAGACTTAAAAAAGGACGGGTTTCATGTAGAAGCTGTACGAAAGAAAGGATACCGTTTGCTGGAACAGTCAAATAAGTTGTCCGAAAACGAAATATACCTTGGTCTAGAAACGGAAGAAATCGGTCGATCTGTTTATTTTTTTGAGTCAGTTACATCTACCCAAAAGGTTGCAAAAGAGTATGCGATGAATGGTGCAAAACATGGAACATTAATCGTCGCTGATGAGCAAACAGAGGGAAGAGGAAGAATGGTTAGAAAATGGTACTCTCCAAAAGGAACAGGTATTTGGGCAAGTTTTATTCTTCGACCGGATATCCAAATTCAACATGCTCCCCAATTAACTTTACTTTCCGCAGTTGCTGTTGTTCAAGCTATTAAAAAAGTGACACACATTACACCAGAAATAAAGTGGCCAAATGATATATTAATAAGTGGACGAAAAGTGTGTGGTATATTAACAGAATTACAAGCGGAGGAAGATCGCATTCAATCTGTTATTCTTGGGATTGGCATAAATGTGAATCAAGACAAAAATGATTTTTCCGCTGAAATTATAAAGAAAGCAACTTCTTTAAAAATTGAATTAGGGAAAACGGTGAATCGATCATCATTAATTCAAAGTCTTTGTTATTATATTGAACAATTACTTCATTTATATATATCAGAAGGGTTTACACCAATCAAAAGCTTGTGGGAAACGTATGCAGTATCCATTGGTAAACGTATTTCAGCAAGGACGGTTAAAGGGACATTTGATGGCGTAGCGCTCGGTATTAATAATGAAGGAGTATTGTTATTAAAACAAGATAATGGAGATATCGTTGAAATCATTTCTGCAGATATTGATTTCGCCTAAAAAAAGAGTTTCTTTTTTACTAAAGTAAAAGAGAAACTCTTTTTTTAGAGCATTTTGAGATTTTGATGAAAAATGCTATTCAGCCATTTTGAATTTTGTTATAATTTAAATTGGAGCTGCACCGAAGTGGGCGGTATCCAAACGGTTCAACTTTAACAAATTAAAATAAGAATCTGCCTGTAGCCTTTTTGGACCGGGACGGAGGGATGAAACATACGAATTTCAAGGGCAGGGGACTGCCCCCATACGATATGATTGCAAATCTAGTCATTTATAGTTTTTTAGCTAAAGAATGCTAGATTCAATATTTGTATGGGGGAGCCCCTTTTTTATGTGCGTTTAGTGTTTCATTTCCTCTTAATTATGAAAAGAGAGGAGTAGATTTATGAAACAAACTACAGATTTTTTACAAATGAAACAAAACAATGAAAAAATTACGATGATTACTGCCTACGATTTTCCGTCAGCAAAATTGGCAGAACAAGCAGGAGTCGATATGATCTTAGTCGGGGATTCATTGGGAATGGTTATGTTAGGCTACGATTCTACGATTCAAGTAACACTTGAAGATATGATCCATCATACAAAGGCCGTTAAAAGAGGAGCAATTGATACCTTTATCGTATCTGATCTCCCATTTGCTACTTATCATAGTAGTAAAGAAGAAACAATAAGAAATGCAGCCAGACTTATGCAAGAAGGAGGTGCTCATGCAGTTAAACTTGAAGGTGCTGAAACCATTATTTTAGAACATATGAAAGCATTAAGAATTGCAGGAATACCGGTTGTTGCCCATATTGGTCTAACACCGCAATCTGTTACTGTTCTAGGTGGATATAAAGTTCAAGGGAAAACAGTAGAAACAGCACAAAAGTTAATGGATGATGCAAAAAAATGTGAAGAAGCAGGTGCTTTTGCAATCGTTTTAGAATGTGTTCCACGTCAATTAGCAAAGGAAATCACGGAACAATTATCTATCCCGGTTATTGGAATTGGAGCTGGTCCTGCTTGTGACGGGCAAGTGTTAGTCTATCATGATTTACTAGGGTATGGTGTAGATCGGCTTCCGAAATTTGTTAAACAATATGAAAATATCCAAATAAACATCGTTAATGGAATTCAAACATTTATTCATGAAGTGAAAAATGGCATTTTTCCAGATGAAAAAACAAGCTATTCAATGAAGGATGATGTCCTAGCTAGTTTATATGGGGGCATAAAATCATGATTCATGTGGTAGATACAGTTAATGACATGCAAAACATTTGTAATAAATTCATTCAATCTGGAGAAACGATAGGATTTGTACCAACGATGGGTTATTTACATGAAGGGCATTTATCCCTAATAAAAAAAGCTCGAGAAGAAAATTCAAAAGTGATTATAAGTATATTTGTCAATCCATTACAGTTTGGTCCTAATGAGGATTATGATACGTATCCAAGAGACTTTGATAGGGACAAAAAATTAGCAAACGAAGCTGGAGCAGATTATATTTTCCATCCAACGGTTAACGAAATGTACCCTGATGATATGACCGTTCAATTAACAGTAAAAAAAAGAACAAATGTATTATGTGGTAGAAATCGGAAAGGTCATTTTGATGGTGTGGCAACTATCTTATTAAAATTATTTTCCATTATTCGTCCAAACCGAGCATATTTTGGTTTAAAAGATGCACAACAAGTAGCGATTGTAGATGGATTAATTCGTGATTTCAACTTACCAATTACACTTTGTCCTGTGGCAACTGTTCGGGAACATGATGGACTGGCAAAAAGTTCTCGGAATGTCAATTTAACAACAGACGAAAGGTTGGAAGCTCCCTACCTTTACAAATCGTTACTTGAAGGGGAAAAGTTAATTCAAGCAGGTGAACGTAATCCAAATGTTGTGATTACAACTGTAAAAGAATATTTACAATCTCATATAAAGGGTTTCATTGAATATGTTGAAATTTATTCCTTTCCTTCATTACAACCATTAATCCGGTTAGAAGGAAAAATCATCATTGCACTTGCTGTGAAATATTCAAAGGCAAGATTAATCGACAACATTATTATTAAAATTTAAACTAGAACGCTATGGTAAGGTGAATCAAAATGTACCGAACAATGATGAAAGGTAAACTCCATCGTGCCCGAGTAACAGAAGCGAATTTAAATTATGTAGGTAGTATTACAATCGATGAAGATCTGTTAGATGCGGTGAATATGCTGGCAAATGAAAAAGTTCAAATCGTAAATAATAATAATGGTGCTCGCTTTGAAACATATATTATTCCAGGTAAACGCGGAAGTGGTGTGATTTGTTTAAACGGTGCTGCGGCGCGGCTTGTCCAGCCTGGAGATGTTATAATTATCATTTCTTATTGTCTGATAGCAGAAGAAAATGTGAGACGCCATAAACCAAAAATAGCCGTGTTAAATGAAGAAAATAAAATTATTGAAATGATAGAATCTGAACCTGAATCATGCACTATTCATTCATAATGAAATACACACGGAATCTTATTTCGACATTTAGTCAATCTCTATCTCCAATTGACTAAATGTCTTTTTTATGTTTATTATTTGTTTCTTTTCGTATGTGAAAAATTATGGTAAAGTTTTTTTAGTTATGGAAACATAAGTATATGATAAGTAATAAAGATATATCACATAATTATAGTGATTGAGATTTCATTTGTTCTTTTTGTTAAGAATTATGAGGTGTTTAATTTGAATAAATTCGTCATTGTTGATATTGAAACAACAGGGCATTCACCAAAAAAAGGCGATCGTATTATCCAGTTTGCAGGAGTTGTAATTGAAAAAGGAAAAATTGTTGATACATATACAACGTATATCAACCCTGAAGTACCTATATCGCCATTTATTACAGAATTAACTGGAATTGATAATGAACGGGTTGCAAAAGCACCGGTATTTCATGAGGTTGCAGAAGATATACTCAAGTTATTAGAAGGAGCATGTTTTGTTGCTCATAACGTTCATTTTGATTATACATTTTTACAAGAAGAATTAGAGTTAAACCATTTTCCACTCCTAGATTGTCCAGTTTTGGATACTGTTGAAATGACCAGAATATTTGAACCTACAATGGAAAGCTTAAAGCTGAGTGATATTGCATCTGTAGCAGGATTCGACCATGACAGGCCACATCAGGCAGATAGTGATGCTTATGTTACTGCTGAATGGTTTTTACATTTACTCGAGAAAGCAGGTACCTTTCCGAAAAGGACGATCAATCAATTACGTAAGTTTTCAAAAGGATTACGGACAAATCTATATGAAATATTAGATGAAATATACAAGAAAAAAATAGAGAACAAGGAATCGTTACCAGATCATTTAGACATATATAGAGGAATCGTTTTTAAAAAACAACATGTATTCGATAAAGCTAGACCGTCGATAAATAATAACAATCAAATATTAAAAATTGAAGACCTTGTAAAAAATCATACACTATCTTCGGAAGAGATGAGTTTAATAAAATATATTATAAAATGTTTAAATGATGGGGAATTGGCATTAGTTGAACCGGATATACACTATAATAAAGAATTATCATATTTAATTGCAGCTTCTTTTATATCTATAATCAAGAAAGAACCTGTAATCATTTCATTAGCGTCCGTAAGCAATCAGCAAATGATTACTGAAACAATCATGCCGAAATTAAAAGAAATATTACATGTCCCAATTCAAATACAGTTATTGAAAGGTAAAAAGCAATATTTAAATCTATGGAAGTTCGAAAAAGTATTGAAAGATGATAGTCAAAATTACGATGAAATTATTACAAAAATGCAGATGCTCGTTTGGCTTACGGAAACAAATACAGGAGATGTAAGTGAGATTAACTTGTCTAGTGCAGGTCTACAGTTTTTGGAAAAGCTATCTGAAATTCCGTTAACAGAAGCAGAAAAGGATAATCCATGGCTTAAACATGATTTCTATAAAAAAGCGTTGAGCAATGCTCGAGAAGCACAAGTAATTATTACGAATCATCATTTTTTAATGTCTCATCTGACGAATCCAAATTCACAAATGATCAATATAAACTATTGTATTATTGATGACGCACATCTTTTTGAAAAAAATGCGATTAAATATTTTGGGAAAAGATTAAGTTATTCTTCAGTAAAGTATTATTTAAACCAACTTGGGAATCCCGATCAATTAAAAATATTAGGTAGAATAGAAAGGTTAATACGAGATAAAGGCATCTTTGTCAAACATTCAACAGAATTGATTTACCAATATTATTTGGAATTATCAGCTAAAAGCGATGAATTTTTCTTATTATGTTATAACTATTTATTAAAATTGAAGAAAAACACAAATCAGGGTAAAATGAGTTGTCAATTCCATATTCGAGAAAATAACAGTCTTTTATATAGTTGGGAACGCGTTTATGATGCGTATAAAAATTTATATAATAGCCTTTTCGATCGTTTATCAGCATTAATTGATTTATATAAAGACTTTAACGATAATGAAAAACTTTTAGTAGAAGATTTTGCCTATATTCTTAACCAACTAACAATGTTTAAAGATATGCATGATGAATTTATAATGCAAATGGATCAACAACGAATTATTTTTGGAGAAGCGGATTTAAAAAGTGCGCAAACAAGTATGGTCATAAAAAGTCAATTTTTATCTATCCATAAACAATTGGCGAATTTCTATATGTCAAAAAAAGCAATTTTATTTATCTCGAATTCTTTAACCATTAAAAATTCATTTACCTTTATAAGCAAGCAATTAGGTCTTGAATCGTTTCCGTTTGTACAAAAACAATTTCAAACGCAACTGAATACGGAAACAGATGTTCATTTGTATGCGTTAAATGATATTCCAAACGTAGTCGATATATCAGAAGAAGAATATGTAGAAGTGATTAGTAATCATATCATTGCAATAGCTCAAACATTACAAGGGAGAATAATGATTTCCTTTAGTTCATATGAAATGTTAAAGGATACGTACAATTTAATAAAAGATAGTGAAACGTTAGAGGAATTTGTGTTACTTGCCCAAGGAGTAACCAGTGGTAGTATTCATCGACTTGCCAAACAATTTAATCGTTTTGAAAAAGCAATATTGTTCACCACAGCAACGCATATAGAAGGCCTACTAATTGAAGGTATAGTAGATGCATTAATTATCGCAAGATTACCTTTTACATCTCCTAATGATCCAGTATTTGCTAAGCAGTTTAAAGTAATTAAAAGTATGGGGAAAAGTCCATTTTACGAATTATCGTTACCGGATGCTGTCCTCCGCTTAAAACTAAGTTTAGTCAAATTTTTTAAATTAAAGTCAAAGGCAGGAAGTGTGATTATTTTTGATAAAAGAATCTATGCTACAAATTATGGTCATGCTTTTCTAGAATCCTTACCTGGTGTATCAATCAAAACAGTAAGCCTACAAAAACTATGTAAGCAATTAGAAAAAAATAAGGGTGAATTAGACCTTGATTAGACATTTATAAAGTTTTTTATTATATTGCCGAAAATATCTTATCCTTTTCTTTGATTTTTGATATAATATAGGGAAATTTTAGTAACTTCAAAACTAGACATATTATGATTTATCGGGATACCGATAACCAAAATTGGCTTTTCAGACTAAGGAATTCCTTTGGAAACTTTAAATCTTGTGTATAATTTTTTATATAAGAAAAGGTGTGTAATATGAAGAAACGTATACTCATTGGTATATTTTCATCGCTATTTTTAATCGTAATTGGACTAATCATTGTCTACTATTCGGCAACATCGTCGATAAAAAAAGGTGAAGAAGTAGCTGTTGAAAGGGCTAAAAAGGAAGCCAGTCTAGCAGAAGTAGATTCTGTTGATTGGTTCCATTATCTTGACGAATATTATGTGATTCAAGGAAAAAATAAAAAGGGTGAAAAGATCCATATTTGGGTTCCAGTAGATGAAAAAAAAGAAATGATCGTTAAAAAAGCGACTGAAGGTTTGTCTGAAAAAGAGGTAACCACTCTCATTCATAAGTTGGATAATTTTTCTTCTGATAAACGACCTAAAAATATCATTAGTATTAAGTTGGCCATCGTAGAAGATGCTCCAGCTTATGAAATTACGTATAAAGACCAAAAAAATCGGCACAGCATATTATATTTAGATTATTATAAAGGTGAATGGTATAGAGTTTATAATTTATAATTTAATATAATTTATTGTTAATGGTGAATTCCGGTGAGGAGGATTTTGAATTATGGATTTAGCGGAAAGAACAAAAACTTTAACTCCATCAGCTACTCTAGCTATTACTGCAAAAGCTAAAGAATTAAAAGCTCAAGGTGTTGACGTAATTGGATTAGGAGCAGGGGAACCTGATTTCAACACACCAGATCATATTATTGAGGCAGCCTATCATGCTTTACTTGAAGGAAAAACAAAATATACTGCAACAGGTGGATTAGAAGAATTAAAACAAGCCATTATAGATAAGTTATTAAAGGATCAAGGTTTAAAATATGATTCCTCAGAAATAATTGTTACAAATGGAGCAAAGCATGCACTTTACACTTTATTTCAAGCTCTATTAAATGATGGCGATGAAGTGATCATTCCTGCTCCTTATTGGGTAAGTTACACAGAGCAAGTCAAATTGGCGGGCGGAGTCCCTGTAATAATAGAAACCAATGAAACTACTGAATTTAAAATGACTGCCAGTCAATTAAAAGCGGCTATTACGAAGAAAACGAAAGCAATCATTATTAATTCACCATCCAATCCAACGGGTATGTGTTATTCAGAAAGTGAACTTCTTGAACTTGGCAATATTTGTTTACAACATAATCTTCTTATTGTTTCTGATGAAATATATGAGAAATTAGTTTATGATGGTCAAAAACATATTTCGATTGCTCAACTATCAGAAAGATTAAAACAACAGACAGTTATCATCAATGGACTATCTAAGGCGTATTCCATGACCGGCTGGAGAATAGGTTATGCTGTTGGTAACAAGGAATTAATTAAGCAAATGACGTCCATTGCTAGTCATAGCACGTCAAATCCGACTACACATAGTCAATATGGAGCAATTGCAGCTTTAAACGGTCCACAAGATGTAGTAGAAAAAATGCGAATTCACTTTGAAAAACGTCTAGAAAAGTTCCATGAAGCTCTCGTTAATATTCCGGGTATTACATGTATAAAACCAAAGGGCGCATTTTATTTATTTCCTAATGTGAAAGAAGCGGCAACCTTATGTGGATATCATACAGTAGATGAGTTTGCAACGGCTCTATTAACAGAAGCTCATGTTGCGGTTGTACCTGGAACGGGTTTTGGTGCGCCTGATTGTATTCGCGTTTCTTATGCAACGAGTGAAGCGGAGTTAATAGAAGCAGCTAATCGAATAAAAAAATTTGTAGAAGAAAAAATGGAGCAATAAATGTAAAGGTCTGTCCTTTTAACATAGAAGTAACGTGTTAAAAAGGGCCGACCTTTTTCTTATATACGAATCAATTTAGTGACATCAAGAGATGTTTGAAAAAAACAAGGAAGATCCGTTGGTAAACATTGCTTGACACTTAATTGAACGTTATAATGAAAAAGGACTATTTACAGATATTGTTTTGGAGGGAATTTTGTGAAAACAACAATTGCGGAAGTAAAAAACTATGTAGGACAAGAAGTAACCATTGGTGCTTGGTTGGCTAATAAACGTTCTAGCGGTAAAATTGCTTTTCTACAACTTCGAGACGGTTCAGGATTTATTCAAGGAGTTGTTGTTAAAGCAGAAGTGTCTGAAGAAGTCTTTAAATTAGCTAAGTCCATTACGCAAGAATCTTCACTTTATGTAACTGGCATAGTCCGTGAAGATTCTCGTTCACCGTTTGGATATGAATTAGGTGTGACGAATATTGAATTAATTCACGAAGCCCATGATTATCCAATAACACCAAAAGAACATGGTACAGAATTTTTAATGGATCATCGTCACTTATGGCTACGTTCGAAAAAACAACATGCCAATATGAAAATCCGAAATGAAATTATTCGTGCAACTTATGAATTTTTCAATAAACAAGGCTTTATTAAAATTGACCCACCAATTTTGACAAGCAGTGCACCAGAAGGTACAACAGAACTTTTCCATACAAAATATTTTGATGAAGATGCATTCCTTTCCCAAAGTGGACAATTATATATGGAAGCTGCAGCCATGGCATTCGGAAAAGTGTTTTCATTTGGACCAACATTCCGTGCTGAAAAATCAAAAACCCGTCGTCATTTAATTGAGTTTTGGATGATTGAACCGGAAATGGCATTTACCTCTCATGAAGAAAGTTTAGAAATTCAAGAACAATATGTTTCTTATATTGTTCAATCAGTATTGGAAAATTGTGCATTAGAGTTAAAAACATTAGGTCGTGATATATCAAAATTAGAAAATGTAAAACCTCCTTTCCCTAGAATTACATACGATGAAGCGATTAAGTTTTTACAAGAACAAGGTTTTGAGGATATTAAGTGGGGCGATGATTTTGGGGCACCACATGAAACGGCAATCGCTAATTCATTTGATAAACCAGTATTTATCGTCAATTATCCAAAAGATATTAAACCGTTCTATATGCAACCACATCCAGAGCGCGATGATGTTGTCTTATGTGCAGATTTAATCGCTCCTGAAGGTTATGGTGAAATTATCGGTGGATCAGAACGGATACATGACTATGAGTTAATGAAATCAGCACTTGAAAAACACAACTTATCATTAGATGCATATGGCTGGTATTTAGATCTATGTAAGTATGGTGCGGTACCTCATTCCGGTTTTGGATTAGGATTAGAGCGGACCGTTGCATGGATTACTGGCACAGAACATGTAAGGGAAACTATTCCATTCCCTCGTCTATTAAACAGACTATGGCCATAATTGAAATAAAAGGGAGCTGCACTAGGCAGCTCCTTAATTATGTAAGAGAACATACAAATTTGATCTTCTCGATTATTCATCAAAACTAACAAAAAATGTATCCGGACCTGTTTGGATGAAACTTCCGCCTTTCGGTTCTATACTAGCCTTTAATGCTTTAAAATTTTTGACATTTATATTATCAAAGTAAATTTTTATTTCTCCATTTTTTATTGGTAAAATGTGATTTTCAACTGTATTATCTGTATAAATAATCCATAATTGATAGTCACGATTAATTAATTGTTCCAATCCCTTTACGTGTAACAGCATCTCTTTCGTGATCTCATTTACCCACACATGTCCATTAATTTGATCCTTATGATTTACTGGTTCAATTGATAGTTGTTTTGTATATTGTTGTTGATAATTTTCCTTTAAACTTTCATTATTCTGTTCCGTTAAGATATTCATTTGGTTGAGATCTGTACGAAATAATTTTACTGAAAATAAAATAAGCATCAAAATTGTCATACTCAAAACTAAAAATCGTGATTTTAAATTCCTAGTCTGACTATCTTTTTTCTGCATTTTTTCCCAACTATGCCAGATCCGCGAACTTAATGTATAAGAAGGATTTTTTGATTCATCTATGTTATGTAGCAGTAGATTTTGCCAATAATATAACCGCTCACGACACTTATCACAATGGTGTATATGTTTTTGTATCGATTCATATTCCTTTCCTATGACATTGTTCAGTAAATAATCAATTAATTTTTCTTCTAAAATATGTTGCTTAAATTTCACTTTTCTTTTCACCTCGTTTCGGTTCCAACCAATCTTTTAAAGTTTTTTGTTTGCGTAAATTATTTAACCCATAACGAATTAATGATTTCACGGAACCTAAAGGTTTTTGCATCGTTTTGGCAATTTCTCTATGAGTTTCTCCTCGAAAATAAGAACGAATAATGGCTTCCCGTTGTTCTACAGGTAAATATTTTAATGCATCAAGGACTAAGTTTTTCTCGAATAATCGGAGGAACTGTAAGTCTGCACCTTTAACCCTGCCTTTCTTGTCAATTAGCTGCTCAAGTCGGTTGACTAATAAAAGTTTATTTTTCCTTAGGCGGTCAATTGATCTACTTTTTGTTTTTACAGCTATCCAAGCTTCAACACTACCTTTTTTTTGGGAGTATTGATTTGCCTTTTGAAGAATTTCAAGAAAAACATCGTGACAAACATCTTCAGCTTCCGGTTGGTCGTGAAGAATAGAAAAAGCAATTTGGTATACGAAGGAAATATATTTTTCATAAAAGGTATGAAAGGCTGTACGAGAACCAGAAGCAATATTTTTTAATAATTGAATACTATCTTGTTCTTCCATTTTCAAGCCTCCATTATACCTATTTGTCTTTCTCTATTCATTAATGACGAGATACACGAGAGATAGTTACGAGCTTTATTTATAATTTCATATTTATAAAATATAAAAACTTTCTACATAAGCAAATCTAAAAAAAGTTGTAATACGTATTCTTTATGAAACAAAAAAAGGGAGGTATTAGTAATGATAAAGAGATTTAAAAAAATTTTTACAATTATAGTATTGAGTTTTTTAATGTGTACTTCTCTTAATCCACATGGGACACAGGCCGTAGAAAATGTATTATTATTCACTCCTTATACTGGATTATCAGCTTCACCCGGAGAGACCATTGACTATAACGTTACTGTCATAAATAGTGGATCGACTATAAAAACGATGTCATTTTCGTTAGATGGATTACCTAAAGGTTGGAACTATCAACTATCAGCTAATGGTAGGGAGATTCAACAATTATCAGTAAAGGCAAATAGTGAGGAAACAATAAATCTAGCCGTGACAGTCCCAGGAGAAGTCAAACAAGACGATTATCGTTTTACATTAGTCGCAAAAGAAAGAAGTGGCAGTTCATCACTACAGTTTTTAGTTCATATAACCGAGGAGGGTACAACAGTATCTGATCTTTCAACTGAACAAGCAAATTTACAAGGTCATGCTGACTCACAATTTACATATACGGCAACAATACGTAATCGGACAGCTAGTCAAAAAAATTACGCTTTAAGTTCACAAGCCGGAGAAGGTTGGGGAGTTGTGTTCAAATCTGGTGCAGATTCAATCTCATCAATTGCGGTTGAGCCAAATGAATCAAAAGATATTACCATTGAAGTTACTCCACCAGAAAACATAAAAGAGGGTACTTATGAAATACCTATTCGTGCACAAGCAGGAGAGATAACTGCTGATTTAACATTAGAAGCTGTAATTACAGGTAGTTATGCTATGGAACTTACAACACCGGATGGTAATCTAAGTACCGATATTACTGCGGGAAAGGATAAAGTTATTGATTTAGTTGTTAAAAATACTGGCACGGCATCACTTGTTGATATTAACTTGTCAGCTCAAACACCACCAAATTGGGAAACAGAATTTGATAAAAATACCATTGCTCAACTCGAACCTGGAAAGTCAGAAACCATTAAGGTGACTGTAACGGCTTCAGAAGAAGCGATTGCTGGTGATTACGTTGTGACATTTTCAGCGTCTTCTGCGGAAACATCATCAGAAGCCACATTTCGCATTTCCGTTGAAACATCAACACTTTGGGGGATCGTTGCAGTATTGATCATTGCACTTGTAGTCGCAGGATTATATTACATTGTTAGAAAATATGGGAGGAGATGAAGTTGACAGAAGCTATAATTAAAATAGAAAATTTAACAAAGCAATATGATGATCAAATTGTTGTTGAGCAGTTATCTCTTTCCATAAAAAAAGGGGAAATCTTTGGATTGCTTGGGCCAAACGGTGCTGGCAAGACGACAACTATTCTTATGTTATTGGGATTAAGTGAGCCAACTGCAGGTAGAGTTTACGTATGTGGAATAGACTCTACCCGAAATCCGATAGAAGTAAAACAAAAGGTTGGTTATTTACCAGATGATGTGGGATTTTATTCAAATATGACAGGGTTAGAAAATCTAGTTTATACAGCTCGTTTAAATGGATTGGAAAAAAATGAAGCAGAGAAAAGGGCAAGATATTTATTAACAAAAGTAAACTTGATCGATGTTGCTCATAAAAAAGCAGGCAAATATTCTCGAGGAATGAGACAACGATTAGGTTTAGCAGATGTGCTGATAAAAAATCCCGAAGTGATCATTTTAGATGAGCCAACCTTAGGAATTGACCCTGAAGGAGTACGTGACATTTTACAATTAATAAAACAACTGAATAGAGAAGAACAGATTACAGTTTTGTTATCTTCTCATCATTTACATCAAGTACAGCAAATATGTGATCGTGTTGGTATTTTTGTCTCTGGTAAGCTGATAGCAGAGGGGAATATGGATACACTTGCCCGGAAATTATTTTTACAAGATACATTTACGATTCATGTTAAGTGTCATCCAATTTCTGAAAAGCTACGAGTAGCCGTAAAACAGTTACCATATGTAAACAAAATTGAAATTGAAGATGATACTATGATCATCTATAGTAAGGAAGATGTATCAGCACAAATTAGTCATATGGTTATAGAATTAGGATCACGTTTATATGAGATTCAAAAGAAAAATTTCGGTTTAGATGAAATTTATCACCGTTACTTTGAAGGGCGTGAAAGTGATGAGGTTAAACATCTTTAAACCTATTTTGCGCTTCGAAAGGTTGGACAAGAAGAACCATAATCGATCTGTATTTTCGGCAATTGTCCAAAAAGAGTTTGCTGACAATATTAGGAGCTGGCGCATTATGATTTTATTAGCCATTATTTTATTAACATGTATCGGCTCCCTTTATACTGCGGTCACATCCATTCAAGATGTGATTGACCAATTAAGTAAAGAATCGCAACAAATCGGTCAAGATCTGTATTTGTTTTTACAATTATTTACCGTTAGCGATGGAACACTTCCTTCATTTATTACATTTGTTGCATTTTTAAGTCCATTACTAGGGATTGCCCTTGGCTTTGATGCGATAAATATGGAAAGAAATAAGGGGACGTTATCGCGTATAATGGCACAACCAATTCCTCGAGACTTTGTCATAACTGGAAAATTTTTTGCTTCCCTTTTGTTATGTACAATTTTATTTCTTTCATTAGGATTATTAGTTACAGCTTTAGGTATATTAATATTAGGTATACCACCAACGTTTGAAGAGTTTTTACGAATCTTATTCTTTTTATTTATTTGCATCGTCTATATCGCTTTTTGGCTGAATTTAGGCATTTTATTCTCTGCGATCTTCAAACAAGCTGCAACATCAGCTCTATCATCAATAGCTATATGGTTATTTTTTAGTACTTTTTATTCAATGATTATCAATCTTTTATCAAAATCTTATTTAACCCCACATTCATTTACAACAGTAGAGGACGCAATGAATCGTTCAGAATTTATCTTAAACTTACTAAGACTTTCACCAAATTATCTATTTAATGAATCAATTACAACATTACTTTCCCCAACAGTGCGTAGTTTAGGGCCGTTGACTGTGGAACAAACGGTCGGTGCCGTAGCTAGTCCGTTACCATTAAGTCAAAGTTTACTATTGATCTGGCCCCAAATTACAGGTCTAATCGCAGCTACATTAATTTGTTTTGCTCTTGCTTATATCATCTTTATAAGACAAGAAATTCGTGCCCATTAGTATAAACGACGATTATGATAGGACCCGGTTGTTTATATAAGACATTCGGGTCTTTTTTTATGGAATATTAAATTCCTTCACAATTTAATACTATAATCAAAAAAATGCGTAATAATATTTAAAGAACGTGTGGCTTATCAGAGAAACTGATTCATGCTATACTTAATTTGAGGTGCTGAAAATGGACAAAAAAATGTTTCTTTCATGGATAGAAGAAGGGGTTGTACCAATTCCTTCTTTTTTATTCACTTATTATAAAAAAATTGGGTTAACTGATCTTGAATGTATGGTCCTGTTACATATTTATACTTTTATTAAAAAAGGAAATGATTTTCCAACACACGTTGAAATCGCAGAAAGAATGTGTATTTCGACTGAGAAGTGCGCTCAATTAATAGGTTCCCTCGTTCAAAGGGGGTATTTACAAATTATCAATGGCAAAACAGCTGATGACATATACTTTGAGAAGTATTCACTTCAACCTCTATGGAGCCGTTTATTGGACGAACATATTTTAAATGAAAAGGGCGAAATTCAAGCGCAAAAAAAAGAAGATGAAGGAAATGTCTTTACGATGTTTGAACAAGAATTCGCTCGTCCACTTTCACCGATAGAAATTGAAACAATTACCATGTGGCTAGATAACGATCATCATGAGCCTAGTTTAATTAAGGCTGCCTTAAAAGAAGCTGTTATGTCAGGAAAGTTAAATTTCCGCTATATTGACCGTATTTTATTTGAGTGGAAGAAAAATGGTATTAAAACCGTTGAGCAAGCACAAGAACATGGTAGAAAGTTTCGCATACACCAACAACAAAAAAGGAATTTAGATGAACCGAGAAAAAGGACCGATTCTATACCATTTTATAACTGGTTAGAAAATTAAAAGGGAGAAGAGATATGCTTACAAAAAAAGAAATTCGCTACTGTTTAGATGAAATAGCACGGATGTTCCCAAATGCCCAATGTGAGTTAAATCATCGTAATCCTTTTGAATTACTAATTGCTGTTGTTTTGTCAGCACAATGTACAGATGTGTTAGTCAATAAAGTCACGAAAACATTATTTGAAAAGTATAAAACACCAGAAGACTATCTACGTGTTCCATTAGAAGAATTGCAACAAGATATTCGATCCATCGGACTATGGAGAAATAAATCAAAAAATATCCAAAAGCTTTGTCAAATATTAATTGAAAAATATGATGGTGAAGTACCGGCTGATCGTGACTTACTTATGCAACTTCCCGGAGTTGGTAGGAAAACAGCAAACGTTGTTGCATCTGTAGCTTTCGGTATACCTGCTATTGCTGTAGATACTCATGTGGAAAGAGTGAGTAAGAGATTAGGTATATGTCGATGGAAGGACACCGTTTTGGAAGTAGAAGAAACTTTAATGAAAAAAGTACCGAAGGATGAATGGGGGATTACACATCACCGTCTTATTTTCTTTGGAAGATATCATTGTAAGGCCCAACGGCCAAACTGTTTAGAATGTCCATTACTATCGATTTGCAGAGAAGGAAAAAAACGAACGAAAGGTCTTGAATTATCAAATGAAAAAGAGTGATCCATTATATCATCCATTGTTTTTCATAGATACAGAGGAGCCAAAGGATTTTTTTCCTGATGAAAATGTTTATTATAAATCAAGTGACATGAAACATCGGTTATACCCGTGGAACACCCCAGACGAATCGGTAAAAGATTTAATAAGTCAATGGCATGATCTTAATTCGATCATTTGTCATAATTTTAAACAAAGACAAAAGGATATGATACAAAGAAAGATGGTAAAAGCGCTAAGTTTATTTATGAAACTTCTTTTTTGGTCAAATGGATCTCCTGTAACCCTAAACAATTTAAAAAAAGATTTAGGGAATTTATCCATTAAACCAATAAATATCGTTGATCGTCTTTCTTTCATTATGGAAAAACCTTCCCTATATCCGTCATTTTTACAATTGTCCGAGTTATTTGTTGAACAACATAAAGCATATTATCGCAATAAAGTGATGGTTGCAAAAAAAGAGTGAATCGAGTTTATTCGATTCACTCTTTAATATTAGATAGATTTAATTGATCTATTCTCCAGATTCATCATCATTCGGATTATCGCCTACATTATAATGATCATCCTTATTTTCGGTTTCTGGTGTGTTCGCATTGTTTTTTTCTTTTCCACGTGGTTTTTCATTTCCACCGTCTTGACCATTTCCATTCCCTTGATTATTTTTATTCTCACTTTGCTCGTCACTTTGATCTCTTTCGTTTCCTTCGTCCGATTCATTTGCGTCATGATCATCCTCATTTTTTTCGTTTCCACTTTCTTGATCAATTTCATCATTCGAATTATCATCTGGTTGTTCCTCTTCATCAGGTTCTTCAACAAAAGTAGAAAGATCTAGAGAAACACTAGCAGGATCACTCTTATTCCCATCTTTTACAGCATAAACGGTAAATGTATATTTTAAACCAGGAACGACATTTTCAACTTTCAGTCCATTTTTCTTCGTTGTACTTATCAATTCTTCAGCTGAACCATCGATCGACACATAAACCTCGAATGATACGCCTTTTATATTTGAATTGAAATTCCAATTTAATGTTGCCTTTTGTGCATTTTCATTGTAATCCGCACTTAAATTCGTAACAGCCGGTAATTTATCGTATTTTGTTGATACCTCTGTCGGTTCTGTTCCTTTTACAAAATATTCATAGTAAATTTCACTACTTGGTGTAAATTGACTTGCTTTTTTCGGTGGATTAGAACCTTTTTCTATGGCAACTTTAACAACACTATCTGGTTGCTTAAAATCTGGTGTATCAATACCATCATGTACATAGGTCATTAACTTTTTAAATAATGTCATAGCGATACGCGTTTCTGGAGAATATAATGCTTTGCTACGATCTGAATAACCGACCCAAATGGCAGCAGTATAATTTGTCGAATATCCACCAAACCATGAATCTGGCACACCACCTTGTTTAATACCCCATCTTTGTTTATCTTCCTCTGAATAGTTAGAGGTTCCGGTTTTACCTGCAATCGGCACACCAGGTACTTGGGCTCTTGTACCGGTTCCACTTGTTACAACGTCTTTTAACATGTCAGTAATGAGGAATGCTGTATAATCTTGCATCACTCTTTTTGATTTAGGAGACATATCAATTTCTCTTCCATCAGGAAGAACAACTTTTCTTACTGCATGTGGTTCATTATAAATACCGTCATTACCAAAGGCGGCATATGCTCCTGCTAAGTGGATTGGCGCAATACCATTTTCCATGCCACCTAACGCATATGATTCTCCAACGTATTCATCCTTGTTTAAAGGAATGCCAAGATTTCTTGCGAACTGTTCAACATTATCTTTTCCAGCCTCTTGAAATGCTTTTACAGCTGGAACGTTCCTGGACCATTGTAAATGATAACGCATCGTTTGATTACCCGTATATTGTCCATCATGGTTGCGAATAGTTGTATCTGTCCCTGAATACTTGTACGGTTCATCATTTAAAATTTGTGCTGGAGACCATTTTAAATGTTCAATTGCTGGTCCATAGCCAAAAATAGGCTTCGCCGTTGATCCAGGATGTCTTGTATTATCGATAGCATAGTTAAATCCACGCTTGACGGTTTGTTTTCTTCCGCCACCTATAGCTCGAATTTCACCATTTTTCGTATCCGTTAAGATGACACCTGCTTGAATTTCATCATTCGAAAATCCGACAGAATCATCGTTGTTTAATAAGTCATATACCTTTTCTTGTGCACCTTTATCCATTGTTGTATATATTTCTAAACCATCCGTATATATATTAAAACCAAGTTCTCCTACTTCATCGATTACTTTATCAATAAAAGTATCGTAAGGTGTATTTTCCTTTTCATCTTCTTCTTTGGAAACTACAAGGTCAGAAACATCCACATTTTGGGCATCATTCATTTCTTTTTCGGTAATAAAGCCATGTTGATGCATTAATTTCAAGACTGTTTTCTTTCGGCCATTAGCTAAATCTGGATTTACTAAAGGGTTATATGCATTTGGTCTTTGTGGAAGTCCTGCGATAACTGCAGCTTCAGGTAATGTTAGTTCATCTAGCGATTTACCGAAATATTCTTCACTTGCCTTTTTAATCCCATACACATTTCTACCCATGTTGACTTTATTGACATACATTTCAAAAATTTCTTCTTTTGTAAAATGTTGTTCTAGCTGAATGGCTAACCAAGCCTCTTGAACTTTACGCTTCAATGTTTTTTCCTGTGATAAAAACGATAGTTTCACGACTTGCTGGGTTAAGGTTGATGCCCCTTGAGAACCAAATCCTTCAGTAATATTACTTAATACTGCCCCACCTAAACGTATAATATCAATACCGTTATGTTTAAAAAAGCGAACATCCTCAGTGGCTAATATTGCATTACGGACAAGTTCAGGTATTTCTTCATAACTAACTAAATCTCGTTTTTCTGTACCAAGTTCGACAATTGGTTCTTTATTCATATCATAAATCGTTGATGGAACAGAATCTTTTAAAGCAGCAGGGTCAAATTTTGGTGCATCGCTGATCCAGTAGGCAACAACACTAACACCAGCAATGAGACCAATAAATCCTAATACAAGTAGAGTCAGGAAAACACGCTTTGCTATCGTTTTCCATGATTTCTTCTCAGCAGCACTACTTTTTGTCCGATTTTTTCTTTGTTTTTCTTTTTCTCTTCTTTCTGTCCTAGATTTATATTGCTCTGACATAACGTATCTTCCTTTCATTCCAACTTTAATAGTGCGTCACTATATGATGGAATTTAAAAGTATTATTTGTTCATAATGTCTAATTTTATTATAAACGGAAAAAATAAAAAACGATTAGATAAAAATATTTTAAAATTTAGTAATATATTTGATCGACAATTTTTAAATAATCAATTCGAGGTTGAAAGCCAATTGGGATATGGTGTCCGTAATGATTGATTTCATCCTTCGCAATCGACTTTCTGCCTCCATTTTCCATACGCTCCCAAAATTTTAATAAGTACTTACCTTCTAGTAAAAATATTTCTTCAGTTGTAGAAAAGCGAATAATAACAAATGAAATTCCATCACATGCTAAAACTTGTTTAATATGGTTAATTTGATGAGCATGAAAGTTTTGTAAAGGAATTGAAGTTTTGCTTTTTGTTTCTTTTGCTTCAAAGTCTATATATTTTCCTTTATATACACCATTATAATCCGTTGTGGAAGGTGTTTTAAAATAAGCTTCTTTTATAACAGCTTTACTACGATGTGGATAATCAACGTTTACAATTTGTATCGGTGTTGGTTTTTTATGAATAACGGCTATTTGATTGGCTAAATAATATTCATTAGATTCATTTAAATCTTCCTCTAATGTCATACCACGATTTCCGTATTCATAATTTTTCAGTCTTTTTTCGGCTTTATAAGGTTTAAAAATTTTACCATTCGGATATCGAATTTCCATTTTTTCACCTCTTGCTAATACTGATCAGTAAATGAAGGAGTGCTATCCACGTGTTTGCGAAAATCGAGAATGAACATGATATTATACAGATTGTTAAAAGGAAAACAAATTTAGGCAACATAGATAATATATCACGAACAAAACACTATGAAATATTTTATTTTGATTACAAAGAAATAAAATGGTCCTTGCTTGCCAGTCTAGTTTCCCGTAATGCTGGCTGGAATATGTGTGACCTAGAAGGTGATCGATTAGTTAAACTAATGTCTGTTGAATATCGCCGAACCTTGTTTTCCATGTATGAACGAGCGAATTGGCTCATTTTTAACGATGCTTATCCACAATTATTAATCTATCATTATTCTACGAAATATAATAAGCCTTTGTTTCATTTATTACGATATTTTCGTATTTCAGAATTTATGATAGATGAATGGCAAACATTTTGGAAAGATCGGGATGAAACGAGACTACTTTACGCCTTAATTATTAATGAACAAAATCTAATTCAAAAACCGATTATAGCCAATACAGTTTATCATAAAAGAATTTTTAATTCACTCCCTTATCGACTTCAAGAAAAACTTCATTTTAATGTCATATTATTTCCAACGTTATCTGGTAAAATTTACGGTGCATCGATGAAAAAGTTTCAAAATGTTCATGTGCGAATTGAATTTGGCAAACAATTATCATGGATCTTATTTGATTCGGGCTATCTCCAAGAATTTATACATTTTATAAAAAAAACCGTTCATACAGGATCTCGTTATGATTATGAAAAATATTTTAGCGAAAAAATGAGAAGGGATACTCCGTATTTACGGTTTACATATCCTATTATAGAACATGTTCCTGAAATTGGACCTTCATGGGATCAACAAAAAAAAGTCAAACGAAGTTGGTTTCATTCACCAAAAATAAAAGATGATATTGAAATTACGAACTGGTATAAAAAGAAATTAATTGAGATGTCGCTATTAAAAAACTTGCAGGAATGGATTCAGTTAAATCAATAAGAAAGAGCAGGGGGTCCTGCTCATCATGATTAAGTCGATGGTCGATTTGGTCCTTCTAGTTTTGGATTACCTTCTCCAGCTTTTGTATAGGCACGATTTTCTTTTTCAGCACCACGATTTTTGTTTTTCTTTTTAGCCACATTTCCACCTCCTAACATTTCATAGTATGAACAAAATAACCATTATCATTCTTCGACAAACCATGGGGATTCTATGTCAAATAACCACTCTCTTTAGCGAATCTCAACTAGTTTTGTCAGGGGGCAGGAAGATTTTTGTTTAAAGAGAATTAAGTATTTAATTGAGATGACAGGGGGGATCATGGTGAAAAGTAATTCTACTATTATGAAGATACAAGAGGTATTAAATCAATTAAGTAATCTTCAAAGGGAAGTCGAATTACTAGAAAAGAAATTGGATCAAGCTGTTTATGCAAAGCGAAATAAGATCGTAGATGAACATCAGATGATGATTAATAAACTAGAAAATGATTTTGGAGAATTTTTTGAAACATATATGGTAGAAAACAAGTCATTACAAGAACATAATTATTTTAAAAGAAAAGTAGTTTAAGTAGTTTTTTATTAGAGGTCCACCTAAAAGTAAGTTATAATAGTTTTGAGGTGACAACGAGATGGAACATAAAGAACATAAAATAATGAAGACCAAAACCATAAAGTTGAAAAATTACCTAAAGCAAATAAATTCCAATTATGAAAATGTCCGTTCGACCGGTGAGCAAAAAGATTTCTATACTGTCATCCAGCCATTCGTAGACGAAGTATACGAATTTACAGACGAATGGGTAGAATATGCAAAAAATTGGATTCACAAATACAAACCGAAAAACTTAGTTGTACAACAAGTTGAATCAGCTTTCGAAAATATAAGAGAGATTTGTGCTCAATCTTTTTTTGCAAAAACGAGTTATCGTAGGTTTAAACATACTTTCCATTCCATTAATTACACATTAGAAAAGCTTTTGACGGAAATTAGCAAAAAAGAAGCCGACTAAATTCACATTTCAATATAATATCACATACTATAATGGGGAAAAGTAGGGAGGCTTGCAGTATGTATGTTAATCCGAACAAATTGTCCTACCATTATATCCCTAGACATATACCACCATATATGCAACATCAATACCCATTCCAAGTGATGCCCATAAATCATGAATATATGAATTCGTTTACAAACCAAACCATGATGCAAAGTTTAACGCCAATGTTTAATGTGGGTTTTCAAGAAACACTTCATCGTCCACCTAATCATTCATATCCTATCCAATCTTTGCTCGAAAATCCGATAGACCCTTTATATGATTTTCAACAGATAATTCCATACGAAATAAACCAGCATCTATCTGAATGGCCTATAAATATGCCTGATAATCAAAAATCAAAAATGGAGACAAATGGAATACTAAAATATTTTAAAACACAAGATGGAACTGTTGATTTAAACAAAATGTTTTCAACCGCTGGCCAATTAATAGGAACATTAAATCAATTACAAGCGTTTATCAAAGGTTTGAAGTTGATGTTTAAATCATAATAATGGGGCATACCTGTAAAGTATTATTAAAGGCATGCCCTGTTATTTTTTATTCAATTTCAATCATCTTACCTTTTCTTTTAGGTACGATTACCGTTAATAGTCCATCACGATAAGTTGCTTTTGTTTGTTTTTCTAAAACTGGTTGATAAAATGGTATCGTGCGGCTGACTTGTGTGTAGGATTGTTTATTATGTGTTGTTTGTGTTTTGTCATTTTCTATTGTTTCCATTTCTGTCTGTTTTACGGTAATGGTTAATCGATTGATCATTGTATGAATATGAATTTGATTTTTACGGACACCAGGTAACTCTGCATAGACGATATACTTATCCTCTTCTTCTTGAACTTTTACTTTAAATCGAGGTTTAAAGTATGTGTGTTGGAATAATTCATCAATACTTTCTAATAAATTTCTAAATGGACGTTCTTGGAAAAGTGGTGCAAAGTTAAACCATTCCTTTATAGGATCTTCTGGAAGATTTGATTTTCGAGAGTTTTCATTTGCCAAATAACATCCACCTCTTTACACAATATTTTTTGCTATAATATATGAACAAAAATAATGTATGTGAATAAGTGATAAATCACTTTGTATTTATTTTGAGAGCAGAACAAATATTCGTTATAATAGTCCTTGACAAATACGTTTTTCATTTTAGTTGTGTTGAATTTTTAAAGAATAAACAAAGCTTTTTATAAAGCTCATGATTTTCATAATGATAAATTTAAAAAACGAAGTATAGAATTAAAGGTGAAAAAATGCTTGGAAAACGGAATTTACAAGAAATGATAGGTTGGATGAAATCAAATAAAAATATTAGTGAAAATATAACACATTGGGAGACAATTGAAGGAAAGGAAGCCAATTTTGTTGCTTTTCCTGACAATCTTCATCCTAAATTAAAAAAAGCATTAATAAAAAGAGGTATTACCTCTTTATATAGCCATCAACGAGAAGCTTTTGAATTGGCTATGAACGGTATGAATTTTACGGCGGTCACACCGACTGCCAGTGGAAAGACATTATGTTACAATTTACCTGTCTTACAATCAATTCTAGAAAATAGTGAGACTAGGGCTCTTTACCTGTTTCCTACAAAAGCCTTAAGTTATGACCAAAAAAGTGAGATAAATGAACTTATTGATACAGCAGAAATCAATGTGAAATGTTATACATATGATGGGGATACACCTGCAAATGTTCGCCAAAAGGTAAGAAAAGCAGGTTCAATTGTTATTACAAATCCAGACATGTTGCATTCGGGTATATTACCTCACCATACAAAATGGGTATCGTTATTTGAAAATCTTAAATTTGTCATTATCGATGAATTACATATTTACAGAGGAGTTTTTGGTAGTCATACTGCAAATGTTATTCGACGTTTAAAGAGAATTTGTCAGTTCTATGGTAGTAAACCTATATTTATTTCTACATCAGCTACAATTGCTAATCCAAAGGAGTTGGCGGAATCGATAACTGGTGAACATACAAAACTTATTGACAAAAATGGTGCCCCAAGTGGAACAAAACATTTTGTGTTTTATAATCCACCCATTGTAAATAAATCATTAAATATACGAAGAAGTGCTACATTAGAGGTTCGCAAACTTGCCAGTGAATTTTTAAAAAATAAAATTCAAACGATTATCTTTGCAAGAAGTCGAGTTCGGGTGGAAATTATTTTAACGTATTTGCAAGCATTGATTAAAGATAAGATTGGTGCGGCCGGCATCCGCGGATATCGTGGCGGATATTTACCAACGGAGCGGAGAGAAATTGAAAAAGGATTGCGTAATGGTGAAATATATGGCGTTGTGTCAACGAACGCTTTAGAATTAGGTGTAGATATAGGTCAACTACAAGTATGTATTATGACCGGTTATCCTGGGACAATCGCAAGTGCTTGGCAGCAGGCTGGGCGAGCCGGAAGAAGAAATGGAGAAGCATTAATTTTGTATGTTGCAAGTTCAACCCCTCTTGACCAATATATCATTAACCATCCGGAATTCTTTTTTAAACAATCTCCAGAAGTTGCACGAATCAATCCGAACAATTTAATTATTCTTGTTGATCATATTAAATGTGCAGCTTACGAATTGCCATTTAAAAAAGGGGAAACCTTTGGCGGGATAGATGTTGAAGATATTCTTGATTACTTGTTAGATCAAAAAGTACTTGTTTATAGTAAAAATAAATACCACTGGATGAGTGATTCCTTTCCGGCTCATAACATAAGTCTTCGTTCTGCATCACAAGAAAATGTTGTTATTATTGATCAGACTGATATTGCTAATGTAAAAGTGATTGGTGAGATGGATACATTTAGTGCAATGACACTACTCCATGATGAAGCAATTTATCTTCATCAAGGAACACAATACCAGGTAGAAAATTTAGACTGGGAAGAGAAAAAAGCCTATGTGAGAGAAGTTAAGGTTGATTATTATACAGATGCGAATCTTGCCGTTCAATTAAAAGTATTGGAAGTCGATAAAGAAGCAATTTTCGAAAAAACTATTGTTCAGAATGGAGATGTTGCCGTCCAAGCAATGGCGACCATTTTTAAAAAAATTAAATTTGAAACTCATGAAAATATTGGATCAGGTCCAATACATTTACCTGAACAAGTGTTACACACTACTGCAACTTGGATTTCTTTGAAAAATCAGCTCATGGCATTGGATGAGAAACGGATTGAAGAAGGCTTGATCGGTTTAACTCATGCATTAAAAAATATTGTCCCGATGTATGTGATGTGTGATCCGAAGGATGTATTTGTCGTTCCGCAAGTGAAAGCAAGTCACAATGACAAACCGACAATCTTTATATATGATCGCTATCCAGGTGGTGTTGGTTTAAGTGAAGGAATTTATTCAAAAATTAATGACATTTTATTAGAAACGAAAAATACGATCCAATCTTGTCCATGTGAGTCTGGTTGCCCATCTTGTATCGGAACCGATATACTGACAAAAACTGGAAAATCTGATGCTCTCCTTTTATTAGATTATTTTATTGAAGGTATTTAAGGGTGAGAATTTTGAAATTAAAAGCAAAACTAAAAATGTACGAGTCATATCTAACCTATGAAGAGTCAAAAATTCAAACGGAAGCAACACAAAATATAGAGATTCCCCATTTAGAAAAATGGAATAGTTTTAATACTACTCCTTATTTTTTAGATGGTGCGTATTGTTTAATACGTGAAAAACGTTATCCGATTCATACAAAAAGAGGGAAATATTCCTTTTCTGACTTTTTTAACGCTGTTTCAGCTTGGCAAAACTCAGACGTCGATCACCCATTATCAACTAAGGGTTTTCAACCAACAGACTTATTTTTCTTTGATACGGAAACAACTGGGTTAGGTGGCGGAGTTGGGAATACTATTTTTTTACTCGGTTATGCTTATGTTAAAGATAATGAGATTATCGTAAAACAACATCTATTACCTGAGCCTGGGGGTGAAATCCCTTTATATGACAGTTTTTTAAAATCTATCGATTATACTACTCTCGTTACATATAATGGAAAAGCTTTCGATTGGCCACAAGTGAAAACACGACACACACTTATTCGTGAACATGTCCCAAAACTACCACAATTTGGTCATTTTGATTTATTACATGCAGCGCGCAGGCTTTGGAAGGGAAAATTAGAGTCCGTCAAATTATCGATGGTTGAAAAAGAAGTATTAGGGATTAAGAGGGAAGATGACGTACCAGGATTTCTTGCACCAATGATCTATTTTGATTTTGTGGAAACAAAAAATGTCGACGGTATTATGAAAATAATGGAACATAATGAAGAAGATGTACTTTCATTAATTACTTTATATACCCATCTATCATTTCAGTTATTAGAGTTGGATCAAGAGCAGTCAAAGATCGAACAAATACAAGTTGGAAAATGGTACTCATCATTAAAACAAACAAGTCAGGCAATAAAAATTTATGAACAAGCGCTTGAAAATTTTGAAGGTAAAGAGGCGTGGCAAGCTAAATTTGATTTAGCTTTGCAATACAAGAAACAAAAACAAATTGAAAAAGCAATACCTCTTTGGGATGAGATTATAAAAAAAGGGAAAGGAACTGTTAAGGTTAACGCAACAATTGAAATGGCAAAATATCTTGAACATAAACAAAAAGATTTCTATATGGCTCTAGATATGGCTAAAGTTGGGCTTCATGAATTAAAAACGATACAAAAAATAAGTAATAAAATACCAGAAAAATTAGAACAAGACTTACAAAAACGAATACAACGTTTAAAACTAAAATTGTTAAAACAAAGACGTGTTAATCCCTATAGAAAATAATGACATTTGTAAAGCTTTTAAATGAACATAATTGTTATTTCCTAGGCAAGCGCATACTTCAACAAAAATTCTTATATTTTATTTTGTTTCGACAAAAATAGGGAAAAATCAAAAAAGTAATTGCGTTCTTAATATAATATCGTTACAATTATTTGTGTCTATCATCATACATTGAAAGTAGTGAGTAAGTTGCATCGTGCCTTATTATTCCTTTTTTTTACTTTAATCGTAACCGTTATGTTCGTATTTATCATTTTTCAAGATGAAATGCTTTTATTACTTTAGGAATCTTGGAAAAATAGGTGATTTCATTAGTACATGTATCCCCTATATATCATAGGTTATTAGTGTAGAAGCTGATTAATCATTGAAAGGGGAGAAAATGTATGCCTTCATTTTCATGCAATCAAATGCCACCGATGGGTGATCCAACAGGGATGATGCAAACAACAGGTTTTGGACCAGGTATGGGACCGACCCCAGGATTTGGCCCAGGATTCGGACCGGGACCAGGTCCAGTAACAACAGGACCGGTAAATATAGCTCCAGCAAACGTCACACCACCAATTGTATCGCCAACTCAGCATTTTGTTAATACAAACCAATTTACTACCATTGTCCCTCATATTCATCCATCTCATACAACGACAGTAAATAAACACAAGTTTATCCATGAACATTATTGTCCACATACGGAATCCTGTGTAAATGAAGTAAGCCATCAACATGTCAATTGTGGCTGTCCACGTCCAATGAAACCATTTTGTGGTTGCTAAAGTTATAAAATAGTGGAATAAAATTTGGTCCTGTATCATAAATAGGTACAGGACTATAGATTTTTGAAAAGAAAAATAAATAATATATTATATGTATAATTCGTATTACTTTTTCGTAAAGTTGTTGTATAATATGGATTGCATCTGTGATATGTTGAACAGATGACCTATTACATAGGAAAGTAGACCTTGTATGTAAAATTGACAAAACTTTATATTTCTGGAAAAATACAAGTAATGAATTAGATCGGGGTGATAAATTTGTTATCCAATATTCAATTAACAGCAAAAGACATACTTGAAAAGGAATTTAAAACAAGTATGCGTGGTTACAATCAAGAAGAAGTGGATCAATATTTAGACATTATTATTAAAGATTATGAAATCTTTACAAAATACATAGAGGAACTTCAACTTGAAAACCAAAAATTAAAGAAACAATTAGAAGAAGCACGCAAACAACCTGTGCAACCAACAGGAGCAACAAATTTTGATATTTTAAAGCGGTTGAGTAATTTAGAAAAACATGTTTTTGGAAGTAAATTACAAGATTAATGTTACCATTGATTGAATAAATAACCATTGAAAGTTTTTTTTGCTTAGATTATACTAATATAGTGTCACCGTTAATAACGTTCGGGTAATCGCGGTACTGCATTGCAGTGCTGAGGAAAGTCCATGCTCGCACGGTGCTGAGATGCCCGTAGTGATCGTGCCTGGCGAAACAATAAGCCAGGGCAGTCTGGTTACGACTGGACTGACGGCAGGGAACGTACCTAAGTCCGTTTGGATATGGTGCTATTACCTTGAAAGTGCCACAGTGACGTAGCCTTGGAAGAAATGACAAGGGTGGAACGAGGTAAACCCCACGAGCGAGAAACCCAAATTATGGTAGGGGAACTTCCCCTGGGGAAATGAACCTAAGGGGGAGGCAAGAGATTCTCTTGCAGATAGATGATTACCACCGGAGTACGAGACGAGAGTCGCTGGTAGTACGAAGGTACAGAACATGGCTTATAGAACGTTATTAACGGATTCGAACGATAAGGAAGGCTGTCTCATAAATTACGGACTCTCCGTTATGAGACAGCCTTATTTTGTTTAAAATAAACATAATGGTTAAACGTAGAGGTGATGAGATGTCAAAATTTAAACTTTTAGCTACTGCAGCAATGGGGATTGAGTCTGTTGTTGCTAAAGAAGTTCGAAACTTAGGTTATGAATGTAAAGTAGACAACGGGAAAATTATATATAATGGTGATAGTCTTGCAATAGCAAGGAGTAACTTATGGCTTCGTACGGCTGATCGTATCAAAATTATTGTCGGAGAATTTAAGGCAAGAACCTTTGATGAACTCTTTGAAGGTACAAAAAAATTACCATGGGAACAATTTTTAAATGAACATAGCGAATTTCCTGTTTCAGGCAAATCGGTAAAGTCTACATTACATAGTGTGCCAGATTGTCAAGCCATTGTAAAAAAAGCAATTGTAGAACGGTTGAAGTCAAAATATAAGAGTGTAAGCTGGTTTGATGAAAAGGGACCAAAGGTTCCTATTGAAGTATCAATTTTGAAGGATAAGGTGACACTAACCATTGATACTAGTGGACCTGGTTTACATAAACGAGGATATCGAACTGCTCAAGGAGAAGCACCGTTAAAGGAAACATTAGCAGCAGCTTTAATTCTATTAACAAATTGGACACCTGATAAACCTTTTGTAGATCCTTTCTGTGGTTCTGGAACGATTCCGATAGAAGCAGCGCTGATAGGGCAAAATATCGCTCCAGGGTTTAATCGGGATTTTATATCTGAACAGTGGCATTGGATGAGTAAGTCTGTTTGGGATGAGGCACGAAATGAAGCGGAAGACTTGGCTAAATATGACCAAGAGTTAACCATTTTTGGCTCTGATATCGATCACAAAATGGTGGAGATTGCGAAGACAAATGCAATGGAGGCCGGACTAGTTGATTTAATTCAATTCAAACAAATGAGGGCAACGGACTTTCATACTAAATTAAAATATGGTGTACTCGTTAGTAATCCTCCTTATGGAGAAAGACTTAGCGAAAAAGAAGAAGTAGAAAAACTTTATCGAGAAATGGGACAAGTTTATGATCAATTAGATACCTGGTCAATCTATATTCTTACGTCCCATGAAAACTTTGAAAAATTATACGGTAAAAAAGCAACAAAAAAACGAAAATTATTTAATGGTTTTATTAAAACTGACTATTATCAATTTTGGGGACCGAGAAAACCGAAAGAAGTTATAAGTTAGATAAATAATTGGACTAATCATTCATTCATTTTACTAAGGACCAGATTACTTTTCAAATATATTTTGGGAAGTAATGGGTCTTTTTCTTTTATAAAATTTATCGTGAAAAAATGTATTCATTCGAACTTGTAAAATTTAGGAATATTTTATTTTTTCATGATTATAATATTTATTATCAAAAAGAAGAAAAGGGGTGGAATATGTATAAAGATAATCATATAGATTTTGATCGTATTTTTAAAGCATTGGAATCTGCATATGAAGAACTACAACAAGATCATTTGGCACAAGAGGCGATCCAATCTATAAAAGAAGCAGAGGAAAATGTCCACCAAGCATTAAATTTCAATTTATCCACTCCACTGTTCAGATCTAATAATTAGTAATGGGGCTGTCCAAAAGTCATAAAGGATTTTTGATAGGAAAGTCGGCTACGATACTGCGGGAAACAAAGACCTCCGCAAACATGTTTCCACGTAAGGTGGTTTAGGTCCGTGCCACTGGTATTCGCTAATGTAGCTATCATTGACCACAAAATCAGACTTTATGGACAGCTCCTTCCTTATTTTTTTATTGTCTTTTCCCTTAGATGCTATAATTGTGAAACATTTCACTTTGTCCACCATCAAAATGCAAGACTTGGGACTTATTGGATATACATAAGTTTTAATAATTGTAAAAATTTACGACAATTCAAATTCAGGCTATAATAAGTTTATCAAATTTAAAGGGGGATATTAATGGCCACAATGACAAAACAATTAGAAACTGACTTTTTAAAATATGTAAAAAAAATAAAAGCATATGAAGAAGCGTTAAAATTAATGTATTGGGATCTTCGAACAGGAGCTCCGAAAAAAGGAGTCGAAGGACGTTCTGAAGTGATTGGGTTATTGTCATCTGAAGTTTATAAAATGGAAACTTCCGAAGAGATGGAATCTTTTTTGAATCAATTATTGGATGGAAAAAATAAGGATCAAATGTCTGAGATTGCTTTAAAAACTGCACTGGATTGTAAAAAAAGTTTTGAACGAATGAAAAAAATCCCGATAGATGAATACCAAGCTTATGTTACTTTACAAGCAAAGGCAGAATCTGTTTGGGAAGAAGCGAAAGAAAAGGCAGACTTTGACATGTTTCGTCCCTACTTAGAAGAACTTGTTGAGACAACAAAGCGTTTTATAGGTTACTGGGGTTATAATGGAAATAAATATAATACTTTACTTGATATGTACGAACCAGGAATGACGGTTGAGAAATTAGATACTGTTTTTCGGGAAGTTCGTGACGGTATTGTTGGCTTATTACAAAAAATTGAGAAATCAAATAGCAAAGTCGACACATCTTTTATTAATTTTTATTTTCCAAAGGCAAAACAGGAAGCATTTAGTATCGAAATATTAAAACAGATGGGTTTTGATTTTAATGCAGGACGTCTAGACGAAACGGTCCACCCTTTTCAAATAACAATTAACCAAGGTGATACACGCATAACAAACAAATACGACGAACGGGATTTTCGTGTTGCTATCTTTGGCGTAATGCATGAAGGTGGTCATGCCCTTTATGAACAAAATATTTGTAAAGACCTTGCAGGGACAACTTTAGCTAGAGGTACATCAATGGGTATTCATGAATCACAATCATTGTTTAATGAAATTTTTATTGGTAGAAATAAACAATTTTGGAAGCGAAACTATGATTTATTGAAAAAATATACCAGTGGTCAATTAAATAATGTATCACTTAATGATTTTTATTTTGCTATTAATGAAGTACGGCCAAGTTTAATCCGTATTGAAGCTGATGAAGTAACGTATCCTTTACATATCATTATTCGTTATGAAATAGAGAAGGGCCTCTTTAACAATGAAATTGAAGTTCAAGATTTGCCTATGATATGGAACGAGAAATATAAAGAATATTTAGGAGTCAAACCGGATCATGATGGTGTAGGTGTTCTTCAAGATGTACATTGGTCTAGTGGAAGTTTCGGTTATTTCCCATCATATGCGTTAGGTTATATTTATGCAGCACAATTTAAACATGCAATATTAAAAGATCTTCCAAATTTTGATGAAATTGTAGCTAATGGTGATCTCATTCAAATAAAGAGATGGTTTATTGAGAAAGTTCATCAATATGGTAAAATGAAAAAACCGTTAGAAATTTTACAGGAAGCTACAGGAGAAGACTTAAACGCTCGTTATTTAATAGACTATTTAAATGAAAAATATAGTAAAATATATCATTTCTAAATAAATAAAAAGGAATCTACATATGTCTTTTTTTATTTGTACAAGTAGATTCCTTTTGTAATTTTTTAGATAGATTTGTTTTGTGTTTTGCTTATTGTTTTGTTTTCATTATTAAATATTATTTTCAATATCCATTCGCAAATACGATTCGATAAGTCTAGTTTTAATTCTTTTGATAGAATGGCAAAAACTCTAATTTTTGATCAGACATTGAAAAGTTTGCTGGTTAATACTGAATTTATGGAACATCGTTTAAAAGAAAAAATAATTAGGGAAGAATGAGGGATTTCGTACTATTTTTAAGTTTATTATTCAAAAATAGTTAGTAAGTCTTATGTTGTAAAAATGGACGAGTGGTACAATTATATATGTTTGATGTAAGGTAAATTGTCCATTTAAATAGTCGTAGGGGGAGCTGATATGTCTAATAAATTTTTAACACCAGAAGAAATGGCTTATAAAAGAGCAAGAAATAAACGATTATTTTATATTTCTGTTCCAATTATCGGGGGCATTATCGGTATAGTTACTGCTTTGTTTCCATATATAATGTAATCATAATTTTGTATTTAATTTATTAACTATGAATTGTATACTAATACATATGATCGTATAATTTTTTCATAATGGAGACCCGAAGATAAGTGTTGCCAACACGGTTGCTTACCTTTGGGTTTTTCAATTCATTTATTCCATTTTAAGAAAAAGAGGTGTTCAACAAATGCAACTACTGAAGGACAAAATTATTCAAGAAGGAACTATTTTATCAGAAACCGTACTAAAAGTGGATCACTTCTTAAATCACCAAATTGATGTCCCATTAATGTTAAAAGTTGGCGAAGAATTTGCTAATAGATTTAATAATGAACCCATTACAAAAATTTTAACGATAGAATCATCTGGTATTGCCCCGAGTGTTATGACAGGATTAGAATTAAATGTACCAGTAATTTTTGCTAGAAAAAGAAAATCATTGACATTAACGGAAAATCTTTATTCTGCTAAAGTTTATTCGTATACAAAACAACAGACAAATGAAATTTCGGTTTCAAAACAGTTGTTAAATAAGGATGACCATGTTCTTGTACTTGATGACTTTTTGGCGAATGGTGAAGCTGCACGGGGACTAATAGAAATAGTTAACCAAGCTGAAGCTAGTCTTGCTGGAATTGGAATCGTTATTGAAAAAAGCTTTCAACAAGGTGGAAACGACCTTCGTGCCCAAGGTATTCGTGTGGAATCCTTAGTGAGAATCAAATCGTTGAAGGATGGAAAGGTAATTTTTAATTGATACGATTTCAGAAAAAATTATTTATGCATTCACATCATTCTCTATTCAAACATATAATAAATAAAATTAAAATCAGATAATACTTTGCTCGGTAATAAAACAATGCCGGTATATATCGTTACACTCTTAAGAAATTTCGAAGAAGAGAGTGAGGGAATGATGTATTATTATTGTGAAAACTGTTTTACAATTCATCATGAACAACATATTTGCCAAGAGTGCGGTTGTAATCGATTAAATCCAATTATCATTGAGGTTCAATGTCATAAATATGATCGTAATCTTTATGAAGAAGAATAAGTATAAACTAGCATTATAGTCTTTTAAAAAGGAATGCCCTATTTTGGGCATCTTTTTTAATTCATTGAATATTAAAATGATTTGATGATAATATTTTATTTCAATAGTAAACTATGGGAAAATAATTATAAATCATATACAATAAAACATATAACTGTTGAAATAAAGGGGTATAAACATGGAACAACAACTGATTGAATTAACAGAAACAAAAAACTTACAAAAACTTTATAACTTCTTTACTTATTATGAGCAAAATGGGGACAAGGTTCGGGCAGAAAAAGTAAAAGATTTATTGAAAAAAGAAATGGCAGGTGAGATTAATATTGCCTTTTGTGGACACTTTTCCGCAGGGAAATCAACGATGATTAATACTTTAATTGGAGAAAATATCCTGCCGACTAGTCCAATACCAACGAGCGCGAATTTAGTAAAAATTAGATTTGGGTCAAGCTATTATGCAAAATTTTATATGCAAGACGGTAAGGTATTGTACCAACCTGCACCCTTTGATTTAAACAAAATTAAAGGGTTATTTAAGGATGGAGAATTAATAAAATCGGTTGAAATTGAAGTTCCAAGTGATTCTTTGCCAAAGGGTGCTGTCATAATGGATACTCCCGGCATTGATTCTACCGACCAAGCTCATAAACTAGCTACAGAATCTGCAATGTATTTAGCTGATGCCGTCTTTTATGTAATGGATTATAATCACGTTCAAGCAGAAGAAAATTTTCTTTTTACGAAAGAAATGCAGAACTTTGGTAAAGAAGTATACTTAATTGTCAATATGATTGATAAACATCAAGAACAAGAACTTCCGATGAAAAAATTTCAACAATCGGTTTTAGAAGCATTTGCGGCTTGGTCTATAAAACCAAAGGGTATTTTTTATACAAGTTTAAAAGATTTTGACCATCCTTATAACAATTTTACCGGATTGAAGCAACAATTGTTTCAGATTTTTTCGAATAAACAAAGAAATTATGTTCCTGCATCGTTGAAATTGTTAATGGAAGAACATCTACAGAGTATTGAAGAAGATCAGCAAGAGGAAGTTGACCAATTAAACCGAAATGTACAACATTTAAGTGAGGAACAACGTGAACAGGTATATAATGAATTTGAAAAAGTAACAAAAGAAATTAATGAACGAACAAATATCGTCTCTATTTTTGAAAAAGAAAAAGAAGAGGAATTGGAAAATATATTAAAAAATGCTTATCTCATGCCAGCTGAAACGCGCGAACTAGCAAAACAATATTTAGAATCGTTGCAGAAGGATTTCAAAGTTGGATTTCTATTTACAAAGAAAAAAACTGAGGAAAAAAGGCGAGATATTTTATTAAGATTTAAAAATGATTTACAGGAAAACACGAATACACAAATTGTTTGGCATGTAAAAACATGTGTATTAAAATTCATGAAAAAGTACAAAATTTTCGATCACACGTTGGAAAATAAAATACAGACGATTGAAATTAATGTATCTGAAGACATGATTGCAAAATCAGTAAAACAAGGGGCACTTGTAACTGGTGAATCAGTTTTAAACTATACAAATGATGTAGCGAGTCAAATTAAATCGTTAACACGAAAAACAATAGATGAGCTTTTTGACATAATCAAATCTCATCTGCTTGAAGAATGTACGGTTCAATTAACAGAACTAGAAAAGGAAAAAAGGCAATTGCAAGAATATATATATGCCATTAACCGTCTAAAAAAAATAAAGGAAGAGTATCACCAAGTAAAGAATCATTTACAACAATTGATGAGTAATCCGCTAAATAATTTTGACGAGGTTCGACAACAAGTAGAAAAGATCATTGAAAATGCGAATGAAGTAATCCTTGACATTGACGCTTATATTCATGAAACAGGATCTGTTGAGAAAAGCGAACAAACAAACAAGGATAAAAGGAGAAATAGAATTCAAAAATTTCAAGATAACCATAGTCGTTACAGTCAAACTATAAAAAAATTAAAAAACAGTGTCCCAATTTTCGCGAATACTCCGACATTGGAAAAACTAGCAGTAATGTTAGAAAAACGAGTGAAACGATTGGAAAACCAACAGTTTACTGTAGCGCTGTTTGGAGCCTTTAGTGCCGGTAAATCTTCTTTTGCCAACGCTTTAATGGGGGAGAAAATTTTACCCGTTTCACCTAATCCAACAACAGCGTCCATTAATCGAATTTTACCTGCAAGTAAAGAGCATCCTCATGAAACAGGGGTTGTTAAACTAAAGAGTGAACAAATGTTATTGGATGACTTAAATGTGGCCTTACAATATTTTAACCATCAGGCAGACTCACTTGAAGAAGTCTTTCGATTCGTCATGAAAATTTCAGAAGATGATGTTAAAGAACAAAACAAAACCCATTTATCATTTTTAAAAGCCTTTGAAAAAGGGTATCACAATTTCGAAAATCAGCTCGGTCAAGAAATTACTGTTACGAAAAAGGAATTTCAAGAATTTGTTGCTGAAGAAGATAAGTCTTGTTTTGTGGAATGGATCAATTTTTATTACGACTCCAGTGTAACGGAAAAAGGAATAACGTTAGTGGATACGCCAGGGGCAGACTCCATAAATGCCAGACATACGGATGTTTCATTCGAATATATTAAAAATGCGGACGCCATTATTTTTGTAACCTACTATAACCATGCTTTTTCAAAAGCAGATCGGGAATTTTTAATTCAATTAGGTCGTGTGAAAGATCAATTTACTTTAGATAAAATGTTTTTTATCGTTAATGCAGTTGATTTAGCCAATGATGAGGATGAGTTAAAAGATGTTCTAAATTATATTGAAAACCAATTGCTACAATTCGGAATTCGACATGCTAACCTATATCCTGTCTCAAGTTTAAATGCATTAAAAGAGAAGCAAATGCAAGAACAGCTTCATTCGTATTTTCCTGAATTTGAGAATTCTTTCTATCAATTTATTACCAGTGATTTAAAAGAAATAGCGATAAGTGCTGCAGAAATGGAATGGAAACATGCGGTGGAAAGAGTAAGAGTTCTCGTTGAATCAGCAAGCTCTGATATTGAAGAAAAAGAACAGAAATTAAAGCGGCTACAAGTAGAAAAAAGTAAAATTCAGTCGATCCTTAATGATCTTTCACTTGATGTCATAAAAGAACAAATAAACCAAGAACTTGCAGAGCTCATTTATTATATTAATCAACGGAATGGTTTACGATTTAATGATTTCTTTAAAGAATCCTTTAACCCAGCAACAATTAAGGGCGCGAACAGTGAAGCAAAACAGTCTCTACATTATGCTTGTAAAGAACTACTCACCTCTATTGGTTTCGATTTGTCCCAGGAATTACGGGCAACAACTTTACGGATTGAAAATTTTGTTCACAAACAATTAGCTAGTTTACATGAATCACTTATATCTCAAATTAAAAAAGTTAATGAAAATTTATCGTTTACCTTATTTGAGAATAATAGAAGACTAGAAACGCCCAACTTTGAAAATGAATTAATAAACTTGTCAACAGACTATTTTGCAAAGGAATTAGGAATATTTAAAAACACGAAAGCTTTTTTTGAGAAAAATGAGCGAAAGCAAATGGCGGAGGCTATCCAAGAACGACTAAAGGAACCAATTGCTGCTTATTTAGAAAAAGGAGAAAAAACATTACAATCTAGAATTGAAGTTATGTTATTTGAAAGTGTTGAACATTTAATTAGTAAAATTCAAGAAGAGTTAAATGAACAATTTAACGGTTGGATATCTGTTCTAGAGAATAAAATTGATATTGATTTAATCAAACGCAACTTAACTGTGTTAGAAGAACTATAAATTTTGTTTGAATGTAAGAGACTTCCATTAAATCTTCTACTGCTTATAATTTATATTTATGTTAAGATAAAATGGAATTGGCAAACAAATATGTAATGAATTAAGCAATATTTGAGGTGACATTTTGACAAAAACAGAGCAAAAACTATTATTAGTGGATGGAATGGCACTATTGTTTCGAGCTTTTTATGCAACAAGTGCAACAGGTCAGTATATGTTTAACGATGAAGGCATACCAACAAATGGTGTAAATGGCTTTTTACGGCATTTGTTTACGGCAGCGAATTATTTTAACCCAACTCATTTGGCGGTTTGTTGGGATATGGGGAGTAAAACATTCCGAAATGAACTATACGAAGATTATAAAGGGAATCGTTCTGCCCCCCCAGACGAACTTATCCCACAATTTGATTTAGCAAAAGAAGCAACAACGGCTTTTGCTATTCCAAATATTGGAGTTCAGGGTTTCGAAGCAGATGATTGTTTAGGTACGATTGCCCATCAAGTAAAGGATCAATTAGAGGTTATTATTTTAACGGGGGACCGTGATATTCTTCAAGTTTTAGATAACAATATTTCAGTTGCTTTATTAAAAAAAGGCTACGGAAATTATGAAGTTGAGACGAAGGATAGTTTTATTGAAAAAAGAGGCTATCATCCTAAACAATTTGTTGATATAAAAGCGTTAACTGGAGATTCAAGTGATCATTACCCAGGTGTAAAAGGAATAGGACCAAAAACTGCCGAAAAATTAATTTTACAATATAAAACCGTAGAAAATCTTCTTGCATCTATAGACAAATTAAAGCCTGCCCAACGAAAAAAGATTGAAAGCGATCGTGATATACTGATTCTTTCAAGGAAACTGGCTGAAATTAAATTGGATGTACCATTAACATTTAAATTAAAAGACGCGGAAATAAGGTTCTTTCATGACCAATTATATGCAAACATAAATGCCATTAAAATTAAAGGGATGGCAAGAATCCTTGATATGATTAAAGAATGGAATAAGGAGCACCTGTTTGAGGATTTTGCATAGATAGAAAGTTAAATAGATCTAAATAAAGCTGAGTGATTTATAACACTCAGCTTTTTCATGAATTTTATTCTTAAAAACAAGGCCAAGGTGTACTATTAAAAAATATCGTCCATTGTAAAAATCATAAAACAGTCTTAAATGTTAGTCTGAAAGGGTGACAAATCCTTCTCCAAACACATCTCTTACATCTTGTACCGTTATAAAGGCACCTGAATCAACTTCTTTAATAATTTTTCTAAGCTGCGTAATTTCTTGTTTGCTAATAATAATAAATAAAATATCTTTTTTCTTTTTTGTATAATAGCCATATCCTGTCAGAACCGTGACGCCTCGATCCATTTCATTATTTACCTTTTCCGCGATTTCACTGTAATTATTCGAAATGACTGTAACCGCCCTTTTAGAACTCATTCCTTCAATAATAAAATTCATTACTTTTGTTGCCACATATAACATCAAAATTGTTAAAATTAAACCTTCTGTACCAATGATAAACCAGGAAGCAAACACAACGATAGCATCGAAAAATAACAAACTGTAACTAACATTCCAATTCAAATATTTATTTGTTAATTTTGCTAAAATTGCTGATCCTGCACTGGTACCCCCAGCGCGGAAAATAATACCAATCCCAACACCTGTTAGTACACCGCCGGCTAAACTATTTAATATTAATTCGTTTGAATCTACCGTCCAACTTTTCGTAAGTTCTAAAAAGACGGAAATAAATATTGTTGCAACAATCGTATATAAGGTTGTTGTTTTATCTAAAAATTTATACCCAACGAGGATTAAAATACCATTTAAAATAAAACTTGTTATACCAGGTGACCAATGAAAAATATAATAGAGAATGACCGTCGTTCCAGTGACTCCACCTTCACCTAAATTACTAGGTAATACAAATAGATTAATAGATAATGCAAATAAAAATGAACCAACGACAATATAAAGTAACTCTGTTAATGATTTTTTCATCGTTTTCTAAACCTTTCTTTTTAATTTCTGCAAAATAATTGACTACTAACAATCACTATCATAAAACATATTTACAAAAACTTAAATAATATTTTTCTATAAAAAAGAGCTGTCCAGAAAGTCAGTACCGAGTTAGCAAATCTTTTCGGTTCATTGGCGGAAGGACATGGCAAGGCCACAACCTCCATAACATAAACGTGTATTTATAGCAGGTTTTATATCCGCCTGACCGCAATACTTCAAAATCTACTATCTTGGACTTTTTGGACAGCTCCACAAAAATTTCTAATTCATATAAGAATATGAAGAGTTTTATTTCCGATTCAATTTTTTTGCTGCGTTTTCTAATTTACTTTTTGGATTCTCTGTATTTGTCCCATCTTGGCCATATCCTTGTGGATTTACTCCTGGTGCTTTTGTTCCGCGATTTCGGCTTTTACTCAACGATTTCACCTCCGATGTTTATTATTTACCAAGTCGAAAAAAATATTTAGATGGAATGATAAAATGGTTGTAGAAGAAGTGTTAGTTTTTATGGATGGCTGCACGGGCAAGTCGATCTGCATGTCGGTTTTTCTTTTCTGGAATCCATTTAATAAAAAACAAATCAAAGCTTTCAATCATTGTCAGTACTTTTTGCAACAATGGTTTGAATTCATCTCGTTTTACAAATTTCTTTTCAATGGAATCACAAACAATTTTTGAATCTGTGCGTATGGAAACAACCGAATATTTTTTTGAGTGGCAAATTTCTAATGCATGGATTAGAGCATGAAATTCAGCTTGATGATTATTCATATAACCTAAGGGAATGGAATATTCCTCCACTACTTTATTTCCTTTAATAAATATTCCTGCCCCACTGCAACCTGGATTTCCTGCGCTGGCACCATCTATATAGACTTCAAACATGGTAAACCTCCATAAAGTTTAATATTAAAGAAAAAGATAACTGTATTAATTTTATAACAAAGTTAATTATAACGGGTAAATGAACAAAACTGTAATGATTTATCGAAAAAATTAATGAATGTTGAAGAAGGAAATTGACAGAATACGATTTAATATAATAATAAAGATGGGATGATACATGAATTTTAAAATTATGATGCAATACCAAACGAAAAATAAACAAGAGACAACGTTTCATTCAGATTGGATAAGTGGAAAAGAGATCCTGTTGATCATAGATGATTTAGATAAAACGGGCCGTATTAAAACAATGGAAATTGAAGATGAAACAGGATTAAGGTGGACAAAAAAGGAATTAAAAAAATTATTAAACAAGATCGAGGATGAACCAGACGAGATCACGATTTATTTTGATGGAAGCTATAATAAAGATACAGATGAAGCTGGAATAGGTGTCGTATTATATTATCGACTAGGTGAAGAAATTATACGTCATCGTTGGAATGAAAAAATTGATTTAATACAGTCTAATAATGAAGCCGAATATATTGCCCTTAACTTTGCAATGGAACGATTATATGATTTACATATGAAAAGGAAAAAGATTGTAATAAAAGGGGACAGTCAAGGTCTTCTCATGCAGTTAAAAGGAGAATGGCCGTGTTTTGAGGAAAATTTAAATCGCTTGTTAGATAAAATTGAAATGCACGTACAAAAATTAAATTTAATTCCAAATTATCAACCGATTCCAAGAGGTGATAATAAAGAAGCGGATCAGTTAGCGCGTCAAGCGTTACAAGGTGTAAAAATTGAAAGTAAACACGTATTAGATAAAGATATTGAATATTGAAATGTTTATTATTTTAGTTAAAGGGGTTTTTTGATGAAAATTGATAAACAACTACTCGATGACTTAGATACATTATTAAAAAATTATTGTGATGGATGTTTCTTAGCCAGACATTTTAGGAAAGAAAAGGGCAAACGTTATGCTCATAACTTTTGTATACATGAATGTACGGTTGGTTTGGAAATAAAAAAAATAGGAGAAAGATTATCTGGTAATCATACAAACAAAAGTTCAAATAAGTAAATCAAAAAGGCTGGTATAAACCAGCCTGGAAATTGTTTACCATATATAGTTAATTTAAATTTAATTACAATTTAACAACATTTGCTGCTTGTGGCCCACGGTTTCCTTCAACGATTTCAAAAGAAACTTCTTGACCTTCTTCTAAAGTTTTGTAACCTTCACCTTGAATGGCAGTGTAATGAACAAATACATCATTACCACCTTCAACTTCAATAAAACCATAACCTTTTTCATTGTTAAACCATTTTACTTTACCATTTTGCATTTTCTTTCCTCCTAAACTTTCAAGACACAATGAAGTGCCTAAAAAATTGCATCAGAAAACCGGACACCATACAAGCAACCAGTTTTATGATTATATTTACTATACAATAAAGCGTTCTCATAGTCAAGGGAATTTTATTATTGTTTCATAAATTCATAAAAAATGAATAATTTTGTTGTTTAGTAGCTTTTTCAATTAAATTATTGGTATGATAAGTGTGCAAACATTTTGAATCTTGTTTGAGCGTGTAAACTATTGTAAAATATAGTTTACGTAACTTGATTTGGAGGAAAAGAAATGCCAACACCAAGTATGGAAGATTATATAGAACAAATTTATTTATTAATTGAAAATAAAGGATATGCCAGGGTTTCTGATATTGCAGAAGCATTATCTGTTCATCCTTCATCTGTTACAAAAATGGTACAAAAATTAGACAGAAGTGAGTATTTAATATATGAAAAATATCGTGGACTTGTACTAACTTCAAAAGGAAAAAAAATTGGGAAACGTTTAGTATATCGACATGAATTATTGGAACAATTTTTAAAAATGATTGGAGTCGAAGATGAAAATATTTATAATGATGTTGAAGGCATTGAGCATCATTTGAGCTGGGATGCTATTGACCGTATAGGTGACCTTGTGCAATATTTTGAAGAAAACCCAAAACGGTTAGATGAATTAAAAGCTGTCCAAAAAAATGTTGAAGAGTGACTTGATGTCACTCTTTTTTAATAGATAGGAGGGAAATTCTCGAAATATGTATCATCTGTACTAATATTCTGGACAATTGGAAGATCGCTAAAAGTTTGTTCTTTTAACATAACACCTGAAATTTTTCCTTGTTCGATTTCCTGAATCGCTTTACGATACGAAATAATTCGACCCGTATTGGTCTTAAAACTAATAATATTTCCTGAATGATCACGATCAACTGCAACTATTTCTTCCAAGAAAAAGACCACCTTTATTAATTAATTCTTATCATAACGATTCTTTTTAAAAGATAAAATGTAAAGTTATAGTTCAAAATGTATCTTATCATTATTTATTTTGTCCAAAAAAATAAATTTTTTTCACAAATGAATAAAAAAGATAATGAATAAATGGATTGAATGACCTTGTGATAAAATAGGGAAATCTATATGAAAAGCTAATAGAAGCGAGGGAAACATATGTCAAAGATTTTATCTGATATTGAAATCGCAAGAATGGCCCGACTAAAACCAATTCAAGAAATTGCTCAATCAATGGGTTTAAAAGAGGAAGCGTTAGAGGTTTTTGGTAAATATAAAGCAAAATTATCCTATGAAATCATTGAAGAATTGAAAACAAAAAAAGATGGTAAACTTATTTTAGTCACCTCTATCAACCCGACACCTGCTGGGGAAGGAAAATCCACGGTTACTGTAGGACTTGGTGATGCATTAAAACAATTAGGGAAAAATGTTGTAATTGCCTTAAGAGAACCGTCATTAGGTCCAGTAATGGGGATAAAAGGTGGTGCTTGTGGCGGTGGATATGCCCAAGTTGTTCCAATGGAAGATATAAATTTGCATTTTACTGGTGATTTACATGCAATATCTGCTGCTAATAATACACTAGCATCTCTTATCGATAACCATATCCAACAAGGAAATCGGTTGAAAATTGACACTAGAAAAATTCTTTGGAAACGAGCTATCGATATAAATGATCGTGCTCTTCGTCATGTTGTGATTGGATTAGGTGGGAAAACAAATGGTATACCTCGTGAGGAACATTTTGAAATTACAGCAGCCTCAGAAATGATGGCGATCTTCTGTTTAGCAGATGATTTGGCAGACTTAAAGAAACGTATTTCTCGGACTGTCATCGCTTATAACATCCATAATGAGCCAGTTACTGTAAAAGATTTAGGTGTTGAAGGTGCTTTAACAGTATTATTGAGAGATGCTATAAAACCGAATTTAGTTCAAACATTAGAACATACACCAGCGATTGTACATGGAGGTCCCTTCGCAAATATTGCTCATGGATGTAACAGCATAATCGCTACAAAAACAGCTTTGAAACTAGCAGATTATGTAGTAACGGAGGCTGGTTTCGGAGCAGATTTAGGGGCTGAAAAATTTCTTGATATCAAATGCCAAATAGGTGGGATTCTTCCAAATGCTGTTGCTATTGTGGCAACAATTCGTGCATTGAAAATGCATGGTGGTGTTGAATTGAAAGATTTACATATAAACAATCCGAAAGCAGTGCGAAAGGGGTTTGCTAATTTACGTAAACATGTAGAAACAATTAAACAATATCAATTACCATTTGTTATTTCACTTAATCATTTTGTTGGTGACTTTAAAGAAGAAATAGAAGAATTTATCCGGCTTTGTGAATATGAAAACATGCCTTTTGCCATAACAAAGGTATGGGAAAAAGGGGGACAAGGAGGTATTGAATTAGCTGATCAATTATTATCCGTTATACATGAAGCGGAGGAAGAAAGAACTAGTTACCAACCGCTATACTCTCTTTCAGACTCTATAGAAGTTAAATTGGAAAAAATTTGTAAAAAAGTATATGGTGCAAGTTGTGTTGAATTATCTATAAATGCAAAAAAACAATTAAAAGAAATCGAAGAGGCTGGGTGGGGGAACTTCCCTGTTTGTATTGCCAAAACGCAATATTCACTTTCTGATGATCCATCAAAATTAGGGAGACCAGAAGGTTTTACGATTTCGATTCGTGAGTTAAAACCTTCCGTAGGTGCTGGTTTTGTTGTTGCCTATGCAGGACAAATGTTAACAATGCCTGGATTACCAAAATATCCAGCAGCACTCAATATGGATGTTAATGAAAATGGCCAAATTAAGGGACTATTTTAAATAAAAAAGAATATTGATAAAAGATTGAAGGGCGTTATTATAAACGGGGCGTTATTATAAACGCCTTTTCTTGTTCAGACAATATAAACAGAAATATTTTAGCTGTTAGATGAAAACGAATATAATAATGAGAACTTTCATTATAGTACATTTCACTATATTGTGAAAAAGCCACTGAGACATAAAATAGAATTATTTTCTCACCTTTATATTTCATTCCCTTTGACAAGACTTCATACATATAAATTGTTATAATTTATTATTATGATAAAAAAGGATGATTGTATTGTTTGATCCAACGGCATATGAAAATTTAAAAGTTGTTTTTGAAGGAATTGTTTATGATTATGATTTGAATGAGGAAATTACCATTATCGAGAGAAATGACTACATCAATCTTGCAGACATGTCTCGTACATATAATCTATCTTTTATGAATAAAAATGACCGAAATCAATTATTAATAATGAAAATTGAACTTAAGGCAAATTTTCAACAACTAGTTGCTGAATGGTATCCGATGAATGAAAGACCGGGAGCGAATATTAATGTGCATTTTAATGTCAACACGAAACTCGATGAAGTATTAGAAAAACGAGTAAGTAAATTTTTAAAGAAAAACTATGAAAAAATGTATAACCTTGAACAAATTACAAACGTTTATCAGGACCAAAAAATGACATACCAATTCATATTAAAAAGACATGAAGAGATAACTGAAAATAATATGGAAGAACTACATGATATTGTAAATGAGACAATCAATAATGGAAATTATCTACTAACCATGTTATAAAAAGTAATTGAAAGAGGACGGTTATGAAACAGATAATCAAGTCAACAGAAAACTTGTTAAGGGTAAGGTTTGAGGAGGAATGCACTGGACATGATTGGTTCCATTTAAACCGTGTTCGAAATTTAGCATTACATATTCATCAAAGGGAAAATGCAGGAAATCCTTTTACTATTGAAATGGTTGCATTATTACATGACTATTACGATGATAAGTTATGGAATGAATCATCGAAGAAGAGAGAAGAATTGGATCAATTTTTACGGCAAGATTTAGACGATCACTATGTAGAACAGATATTGACAACCATTGATTCGATATCTTATAAAGGGGGACATGGCAAACCTCTTACCAGTATTGAAGCTAAAATTGTACAAGATGCGGATCGGTTAGATGCAATTGGGGCGATTGGGATTGCTCGTACTTTTGCCTATGGTGGAAAAATAGGTCAGCCAATACATAATCCAGAAATACAAATCCGAACATCTATGTCTTATGAAGAATACCGTCATGAAAAAACAACGTCAATTAATCATTTTTATGAGAAATTATTAAAATTAAAAGACTTAATGCAAACGAAGACTGGGAAAAAAATCGCTGAAGAGCGCCATCAATTTATGGAAGAGTTTTTAAGACGATTTTGGAAAGAGTGGAATGGTAAACAATGAAAAATTTTACTGCAGATCATCTATTCAAAACAATCGGGGATAAACAATTACTTAATGATATTTCTTTTACGATTGGTGAAAAGGAACGAATTGGTTTAATCGGTATAAATGGCACCGGAAAATCAACTCTACTTAAAATGATTGCTGGAATCGAAGATTTGGATAATGGTAGTTTCACAAAACCGAATGATTATAAAATTTCTATTTTACTTCAAGAGCCTGACTTAAACCCTGATTTATCTGTATTGGATCAGATTTTATCCACAGATAGTCCAATTAATAATACGGTTCGAGAATATGAGAAAATTGTTGCTGCATTAAATATTGATCCAGAAAACGATAAACTATTAGATCAGTATTTTCGTCTTCAAAAGGCGATGGACGATGTAAATGGCTGGGATATAAGCTCCCAAGCCAAAACGATATTATCTAAATTGGGGATTTCAGACTATAATCAACCTATCCGTCAGCTTTCTGGTGGACAAAAAAAGCGGATAGCTTTAGCAGAAGTATTATTAAACAAAGCGGACTTACTATTACTTGATGAACCGACAAACCATTTAGATTACGCAATGATTGAATGGTTACAAGAAGAGCTAGTAAAATATCCTACATCTATATTGTTTGTCACACATGATCGGTACTTTTTAGATGCAGTATCGAACAGGATCTTTGAATTATTTGAAGGTAAATTATATACATACAAAGGTAATTATGCCGACTATCTTGAAGCAAAGTCAATACGTGAAGAGGAAAACGCCCGTCAAAGGGAAAAAGCTAAAAATTTATATCGGCGAGAACTGGCATGGATAAAAAGAGGTGCACAAGCCCGTTCAACGAAACAAAAAGCTAGAATCGACCGTTTTAAAGAATTAGATAAAGTTGTAAGTCAAAAAACACAAACCAACCAAGTTGATTTATCATTTTCAGGTACAAGACTTGGAAAAGATGTTATCACGATTAGGAATGGTTATAAATCTTATGATAATAAAACGATATTGCAAGACTTTCATTTACTAGTTAAACCTGGGGACCGTATCGGAATTGTTGGTAAAAATGGAAGTGGAAAAACTACTCTATTAAACATAATTGCAGGAAAAGAAAATCTAGATAAAGGTGACCTTCTTTTAGGACAAACAGTTAATATCGGTTACTATACACAAGAATCTGTCGATATGGATATTAATAAACGAATGATTGAATACATTCGTGAAGCAGGGGACTTTATTCATACGAAGGATGGAAAAACACAATCTGCAGCACAAATGTTAGAACGTTTTTTATTCCCTATGAACACTCATAGAACTATAATTCGCAAATTATCTGGTGGTGAACGGAGAAGGTTATATCTATTAAGGTTACTCATGGAAGAACCTAATGTATTATTACTTGATGAACCAACGAATGATTTAGATACTGAGACATTGACCGTTTTAGAACAATTTTTAGAAGAATTTGCTGGTGTTGTAATCACAGTCTCTCATGACCGCTACTTTTTAGATAAAGTTTGTGATCAATTGTTAATTTTTCAAGGCGAAGGAAAGATTGACAAATTTTTGGGTGAATATTCGGATTATTTAGCTGAAGTGAAGAAAAAATCGATTAAAGCTGAAGTAAAAAAAGGAGAAGGAAACCAAAAAGTTCAAAAACAGAGCAAAAAACCAAAGGTTAAAAAGAAACTGACCTATAAAGAACAAAAAGAATGGGAAAACATTGAAACAAAAATATCCGAAGTAGAAGAAATGATCGCAGCAATTAAAACAGAAATGGAAACTTGCGGTAGTGATTTTACGAAACTTCAGGAATTAATGGAAGAAGAAAAGAAGTGGCAAGAACAGCTTGATTATTTAATGGAGCGATGGGAATATTTAGCAGAATTTGCAGAATAAAAGTAAATTGTCGATATCGTTGTTTTGCCAACAGGGCTAAATTAACGATAAGATAAAAGTGGTACTAAAACTAAAACTTGTTCGTTTGTATCCCTTACTAATTAAACATTTCGTTTGTTTTTTTCTTTTAAAATCAAAAAAGGTGGGATTAAATTGAAAATAAAAGCTATTGAACCAACACCAAGTCCGAATACGATGAAGGTTATATTAGATGAAAAATTACCAAGTGGTACAAGAAATAATTACAGAAAAGAAAATTTGGATGATGCTCCTGAACAAATTAAGAAAATTTTATCCATCGAAGGAGTAACGGGTGTATATCATGTTGCTGACTTTATGGCAGTAGAACGTCATGGTAAAACTGAATGGGAAAAAATTTTACCGGAAGTTCGTCATGCATTAGGTGAAGAACAACATATGCAATCAGAAGAGAAAATGAAACCTGATGAACATTATGGTGAAGTACAGGTGCAAATCCAAGTATTTAAAGGAATTCCATTACAGGTTAAGTTAATGGATGGGACAAATGAAAAGCGCTTTGGTTTGCCAAAAAATTATGTAGAAGCATTTAATGAAGCACAACTTCCTGGGGATAATTTCGTCGTACAACGAAAGTGGATGGATTGGGGCATCCGTTATGGTGATATGGATGAAATCGGTCAAACTGTATTGGAAGAAGTACAAGCAGCATACCCGCAATCTAGGCTTGACGAATTAGTAGAACAGGCAAAAAATCCTAATATAAAAAAAGACGCAAAGCATTTTCGTAAAGTAATATTGGATGATTTAGATCATCCTGACTGGCGGAAACGATTCCAAATACTAGAGCAAATGGAAGAACCAACATTAGCTGACTTACCTGTTTTAGAAAAAGCATTAAATGATGAAAAACCTTCTATTCGCAGGCTTGCTGTTGTCTATTTAGGAATGATAGAAGATAAAAGAGTATTACCTTATATTTATAAAGGTCTTCAAGATAAAAATGTAACTGTACGGAGAACGGCGGGCGATTGCTTGAGCGATTTAGGATTTCCTGAAGCTCAAGATGAAATGATCAGAGCATTAAAAGATAAAAGTAAAATTGTTCGCTGGCGTGCAGCAATGTTTTTATATGAAGTAGGAGACGAAAAAGCATTGCCAGCATTAAGAGAAGCTGAAAATGATTCAGAATTTGAAGTTGCTTTACAAATAAAAATGGCAATCGAAAGAATTGAGGGTGGAGAAGAAGCGAAAGGTTCTGTTTGGAAACAAATGACGGAAGCTCGTAAGAAGAATGACTAGAACAGTTTTTTTGCATTTATGAAGAAATATGGGTACAATGAATTTACCACAAAATTCTAGTACAAAAAGCCTGTGGGTTTCTTGTAAAGATTAAAGGAGGTACACAATATTATGTCAATGGCTTATGAAGAATATATGCGTCAGTTAGTAATTCCAATGAGAGAAGAATTAACAAAGAATGGATTTAAAGAATTAAAAACAGCTGAAGAAGTAGAAGAGTTTATGGAAAATGTAGACGGTACGACTCTAGTTATGGTTAATTCTGTTTGTGGTTGTGCTGGAGGTCTTGCTCGTCCAGCGGTTAATTATGCATTAGCAAATACACCAAAAAAACCAGATCATTTAGTTACAGTATTTGCTGGCCAAGATAAAGAAGCAACAGCGAAAATGCGTGAATACTTTGGAGATATTCCTCCTTCTTCACCATCAATGGCATTGTTAAAAGGAAAAGAAGTTGTTCAATTTATTCCTCGTGAACAAATTGAAGGACGTTCTGTTGAAGAAATAGTTGATGATCTATTAATTGGTTTTAATGATCATTGTTAATAAAATGATATTTAAGGTATTATTACATAGAAAAAAGGCGCTCCCATTCAAATTTGAAGAAGAGCGCTTTTTTATATTTAAAAATGATTTGAAATAAAGATACAATTAAAAATCCTTTCGATTTTAAACGTTTACAAGTATAATAGAATTATATCAATATTATTTTATATAAAAGATGAAAGAAGTGTCTTGTTATGACAAAATGGTTGAAAAAAACATTTGTTACCCTTGTTACTGTACTGACCTTTGGGATGTTTTCACCCTTTCAAGCGGTACAAGCCAATGATGAGCCTGTAGAAAAAACGAGCAAAAATGATGCTTTTGAATCAAAGCAGTCACAGTCTGTACAAAAAGAAAAGTTCGATCTTTCGTATCATGAAACAAATCAAAAACAATCGCCGAAACAGCAATTTTTACAAACGGCAATTGAAATTGGTCAACAACAATCGTGGCAAAAATTTGGCGATCGCATTGGACCTGTCATTGAAAATGAATTTGAAACAATTATATTGCCAAAAATAGAAAAAGCGATTATGGAAGTAACAGAACAATTTAATGATGAAGATATTCAACACCTAACGATTTCTCAAAAACCAGGTACTGGTAAAAGTGAAAAAATATTTCATATTTATAATGAAAAAACTGGTAAAGATATTATCCGTTTCCACGTCAGAAGAGATTTAAGACCACTTGAAGGTTATTGGTTTAACTTCCATTACCACACTTTTCATGATCATTATCAAACTCATCACGAATTAGGGGATATTTTCTGGGATAAAAATACTCCACCAAACTGGCCACATTAAAAATAAATCCATAATAGAATAAGAGGCTGTATAAAAGGCGAAAAATTTAAACCTTTATACAACCTCTTAAATTTTAAAAATTGAAAAAATAATAGGTTTAAAGATTACATGATATAATGATTCCAAAATAAATAGGATTGAAAATTTTTTACAACAGGTGAATCTTATAATGAGACGATATCCAATCCTTATATCCTTTTTGCTTTTTATTTTATATTGTCCGCGTTCTGAAGCAAAATTTAATTATACATATCTTAAGGATATAGTACATTCTGATTTCTATCAAAGTTTAAACTTACATTCTAGTGAATGGCTTGATTCTATCATTATGTTACCGAATGATGATTTTGATCAACTTGCTGCAAAACAAATGATTCAAAGAATTGATCAGTTACCTCAAGAACTCCTTCAAAAAATCTCAGCCCAACGTATTGTGGTTGTGTTATTTAATGGAAAATTGACCGATTTTCCTTCTACAAATCATTTAACAGGACTGATTCCAAGAGGTTATAGAAATACAGGTACGACATGGGATGATGTACCAGGGTCTGGAGGAAATCGGATTGTTCATGTTAAAATTGGAGCTAGTGATTATGGAAAAGGGCATTCATCTGTTAATCTGGAATTACATGAACTAGCCCATTCTATTGACAAGCTTATATTCAATAAGATTCGAGAAAATGCTTATTTTTTATCAATTTGGAGATTGGAGGCAAGGACCTTATTTGAAAATCGCGCCTATTTTCTAAAATTCCCAGAAGAATTTTTTGCTGAAAGTTTTGCTTACTATTATTTAAATGAACACACAAGAAAAATTTTATATGAAAAGGCGCCAAAAACGTATCATTTTATAAAAAATTTACGATAATTGTAGGTGATGAAAGAATGAAACAATATTTACAGCTTTGTGAACATGTTTTAAAAAATGGTATAAAAAAAGACGACAGGACTGGTACAGGAACTATTAGTACTTTCGGCTATCAAATGCGTTTTAATTTGCAAGATGGATTTCCTTTACTAACGACAAAAAAAGTATTTTTGAAAGGTATCATTCATGAACTTCTTTGGTTTATAAAAGGAGATACGAATATTAAATATTTAAAAGATCATAATGTGAAAATTTGGGATGAATGGGCAGATGAAAACGGTGACCTTGGCCCTGTTTATGGTCATCAATGGCGTTCGTGGAGGGACGCTGATGGTAGGAAACATGATCAACTAGCCGATTTAATTGAACAAATAAAAACGAATCCAAATTCTAGAAGATTAATTTTAAGTGCATGGAATGTCGGAGATTTAGATAAAATGGCATTGCCACCATGTCATACACTATTTCAGTTTTACGTAGTTGATGGAAAATTGTCATGTCAGTTATACCAAAGATCTGGTGATCTGTTTTTAGGTGTACCTTTTAATATTGCATCTTACGCATTACTAACAATGATGATTGCACAAGTTTGTGACCTACAACCAGGGGAATTTATTCATACGTTTGGTGATGTGCATATTTATTTAAATCACATCGAACAAGTAAAATTACAATTAACACGGGAACCTCGAGAATTACCGACTATGAAAATTAATCCTTCAGTAAAAAATATTTTTGATTTCAAATATGAAGACTTTACATTAGAAAATTATCATCCACATCCAGCAATTAAAGGAGAAGTAAGTGTATGATTTCATTTATAGTAGCAACCGATGAAAATGGTGTCATCGGAAAGAATAATCAAATTCCCTGGTATTTACCTGACGATTTAAAACGATTTAAAAAAATCACAATGGGTCATCCAATTGTAATGGGAAGAAAAACCTTTGAATCAATCGGTAAACCATTACCAGGTCGAGAAAATATAGTTTTAACGAAAAATAAGAAACTAGAATTAAAAGGTTGTACTGTTTTTCATTCGGAAAAAGAATTAATTGATTACTGTAAAAGGCTAAAAGATGAAGAAATTTTTATTATTGGTGGAGCAAATCTATTTAAAATATTTCTTCCCTATGTTGACAGAATATATTTAACCAAAATATATAAACGTTTTGAAGGAGACGTCTTTTTTCCAGAAATTGATTTCACTCAATATGTGATCAGTTCAAAGGAAAAAGGAATAAAAGATGAAAAAAATCCTTATGATTATGAATACATTATTTACGACAAGATAAAGTAACTACAAAATAAGTGCGGAGGTGGTCATATGTGCGGTCGTTTCACGTTAACAGCTGAAAAAGAGCAGTTAATCGATGCTTTTCAATTGGAATTTTTTCCAGATGAATATGAACCGAGTTACAATATAGCTCCGTCACAGCAAGTATTGGCAGCTGTCCAGTCGAACTCGATTAGAAGATGCGGTTATATTAAGTGGGGTCTTGTTCCCTGTTGGGTAAAAGATACGAAAAAATGGAAGCCACTCATTAATGCGCGTTCTGAAACATTAACAGAAAAAGCAAGTTTTAAACATCTATTGAATAAGAATCGTTGCATCATTTTTGCTGATAGCTTTTATGAATGGAAAATGGAAGCTGGGAAGAAGACACCTTATCGTATTTTAACGAAAACAGGAAAGCCGTTTGCTTTTGCAGCACTTTGGGATTGCAATCGAACTCGTTCAAAGGACCTTGTAACGTGTACGATTTTAACCACCTCTGCAAACGAAGTCGTAAAAAATATCCATGATCGTATGCCTGTTATTTTAGATACAAAGGATGCCGTTGAAATTTGGTTAAATGTTGAAGAATTTGATTTTCATGAAGCCAAAGAGGTAATGGTTCCTTATCCAGCCATTAATCAAAAACTATATCCAGTATCTAAACTTATTAATTCACCAAAAAATAATTACCCTGATTTAATTTTACCTCAGGAGGCTTAAAAAATAAAAAGGAAGTGCATTTATGACAGTAAAAATAGTAACTGACTCAACGGCCGATTTAACGAAAGAAGAAATTGAAAAATATAACATACATGTTCTACCGTTACGTATTGAACTAGAAGGAAAAACATATACTGATCGCGTTAATATTACACCATCAGAATTCATAAAAAAAATGAAACTTTCAGAAACATTACCAAAGACATCACAACCTCCGATTGGTGATTTTGTGAAAAAATATAGAGAACTAGTTCAAGATGGAAGTGAAGTTTTATCCATTCACCTATCTTCAGCATTAAGCGGTACGGTACAAACGGCTCATATTGCCGCAGAACAATGCGAGGGCAGAATAACAGTTATTGATTCAAAATTCATTTCAAAAGCTTTAGCGTTTCAAGTGGTTGAAGCAGCAAAAATGGCAAGTGTTGGACATGCAATTGAAGAAATAATAGACCGGATTGAACATATACGATTGCAGACAAAACTCTATATTATTGTTGATACATTAGAAAATCTCGTTAAAGGTGGTAGGATTGGTAAAGGTAAGGCGATGATCGGTTCATTACTTAATATAAAACCGATAGCTTCACTTCAAAATGGAGCTTATCAACCTTTGAAAAAATCAAGAAGTTTTCCACTGGCGATTAAACAATTGATGAAATATGTGAAAGAAGATATCAAAGGTAAAAAATTAAAGGCAATTAATCTGGTCCATGCTGATGGAAAACATTCCGCGGAAATAATGAAGATGAAGCTTCATGAGTTTGTAGGAAATTTAGACATTCAAATTAGCGACACTACCCCTATCATTAGCACCCATACAGGACCTGGTGCCGTTGCATTAATGTTTTATACAGATTAATTTATTCTGTAAGAAAGCTATCCTTTTGCCAAAGGGTAGTTTTTTAATTATGGAGGTTATATAAAAATCAAAAAATTAATAAGAGATACTTTTATTCTACTAATCTCATAATTTTGTTAAAATAAAAGTATAATACGAAGGAGGGATTCAGTGAAAGTTTTTTATAAGATCGTTTCTATAATTTGTTTAGTCATTCTATTATCTTCATGTGGTGGACAAGAAGTTATTCAAAATCAGCTCAATTGGTCACTTGAAGACTTTGAATATACGAATCAATTCGGGGAACCATTTGGTAAAAAAGATTTACAAGGAAAAGTATGGATTGCAAATTTTATTTTTACAAACTGCAATACGGTATGTCCTCCAATTACGGCTAATATGGCACGATTGCAAAGGCTCATTGACAAGGAAGGATTGGACAATGTAGCACTCGTCTCCTATAGTGTTGATCCTGAAGTTGATACACCAGAGATACTACAAAAATTTGCTTCGAAATTTACAGAAAACCAAAAAAATTGGTATTTTTTAACTGGGTATGTTCAAGAACATATTGAACAATTTGCAAAGGAAAACTTTAGATTTTTTATTCAAAAAATTGAAGGACAGGATCAAGTTTCCCATGGTACTGATCTGTTTTTAATTGACCAAAGTGGAACAATTGTTAAATCATACGATGCCATAGATGTACCCTATGAAGAAATTTTGAATGATATTATAATATTATTAAAAAATAATAAGTGAAATGAAAAAGCTGTCATAAAAGTCAATTGGTTGGACATATCATAAATATGAGAAAGAATGAAGACGGTGTTTGCGAGCAGGTGGCGACTATTGAAAAAGTTATTCACAATCTTGATTGCAATTGGATTCCTTATTTTTGTATTATTATTTATAAAGAATAATTCTATTCTAACCAATTCTAACTTAACATTAAATCAAGAGCGGGCTTTTATTTCTTTTTTAAAAGTAGAGCCACCGATAGATTTTATTCCTGTGAATTTAAAAATTACTGCCATTGGTGACTCGTTAACAGTCGGAGTTGGTGCAACAAAAAAAGAAGGTGGATATTTAAATTACATAAAGAGTCATCTCACGGAAGCAAAAGGGGTAAGAAATATAGAGATAACAAACTTAGCGAAAACCGGACTCCGCTCAGATGAATTAATTAAACTACTTAAACAGGCAGAAGTTAAATCACAAATTTCCAATACGGATATTGTGTTAGTCACTATTGGTGGAAATGATTTAATGAAGGTATTTACGGATCATATCATTAATCTTGAATTGCCTGTTTTTGAACGGGAACTTGTTCAGTTTAAACAACGATTGCGAGAGATCATAACAACGATAAAAGGATATAATGAAAATATTTCCATACTATTAATTGGATTTTATAATCCATTTAATGAATGGCTTGGTCAAATTACAGAAGTGCAAATGATCATGGATCAATGGACAACAGCTGGAAGAGAGATTGTATCAGAATATGAGAATGCTTATTTTGTCAATATTGCAGATGCTTTTTCTAAACATGGTATAGATGTCCTTTATGAAGATTATTTTCATCCGAATGATTCTGGTTATGATTTAATAGGTAAAGAGACGATGGATGTTATATTAGCAAATATTGATACGATACTTACGGCAAGAAAGGTAACTTTACAATATGAAAAAAATTAAACTTACTTGGAAATATGCTTTTTTTCTCCTTTTGATGTTTAATCTTTTTGTCATTATATATATTTTTTGGCCAGCCAAGGATAGGCCATACTTACCTAAAGAAGAGCTGAATGTTGAAGGACCGACAATTCATTTAGAAACAAATAAATCTGAGTTAACAGGAATTATCAATCATTTTATTAAGAAAAAATACGGAGATCAATTATTTAAGTATTATGTTAATCTAACAGATGATCTCATTCTTTATGGAAATTTACATGTCTTCGGTGAAGATGTCCAATTTGAACTACATTTTTATCCGGAACCACTTGAAAACGGTGACCTACGTTTAAAACAAGAAAACATGAGCATCGGAAATTTAAATCTTCCTGTTTCTATTATTATGAATTTAATTTCACGGGCGTATGAATTTCCAGAATGGGTCGAGATTAAATCGAATGAAAAAGCGATATATCTTCATTTAACGCAGATTAAACTAGAAAATGACTTTCGCATTCGAGTTAATGAGTTTGATTTAGAAAAAGATTCGATTTCATTTCAACTTTTCATAAATGAAACAGAGGATGAATAAAAAGCCCAATATTTTTTATTGGGCTTTCAGACTGTCGACAAACCCCAACTCAAATGCTTCATTTGAGTTGGGATTTGTCTTTTTTTGCTCATCATTTTCTAAGATTCTTATCTTATTTAGGCTGGACATGGTCTTTTCCATGTCCA